>CAIYSA010000529.1 GCA_903928655.1 uncultured Bacteroidota bacterium | reverse complement strand
TTGTTAATTACAACAAGAGCTTTTTTAATAAATAGAAAAAGAAAAAATTATATAATAATTTTCACTTCTTTAATATCAAAGGTCAGTAATTCATCGTCGGTACTTCTTACTAATAATTTTCCATTTTCTTCAACATTAATAATTTCAGCATAAAAATTACGTCCTGAATTATCAATAAAATTAAATGTTTCATTCAATCCAAATAAATGAGATAAATAATTCGAATGAATAAATTCGAATTTTTTTTCTTTTAACTTTAAATACCATTTTTCAAGTTTTGAGCAAAGAAATTCTAAGATAATAGAAGTGTCAAAATTTTCATTTTTTTCAATCTTAATTGAAGTTGCTAGTGCACTTAATTCTCCAAAATTATCTTGATTCACATTCAATCCAATTCCAATAACAGCATGCTGAATCATATTTCCATTAAGGTTATTTTCTATTAAAATCCCACCTATTTTCTTCTTATTTACTAAAATGTCATTTGGCCATTTAATTTTAATGTCATAATGGCTAGCGTTAAGTATTTCAGTCAATACGTCATAACAAGCCAGTGCGGTTATTTTACTCAAATAAAAGGATTGTTTTATGTCTAAAAAACGGGGGTGCAATATTACCGAAAAAGTACTGTTTTTGCCCATTTCGGATACCCAAACAGTTCCTCTTTGACCTTTACCTTGCGTTTGATTATTTGTATATATTACCGTTCCATCAACAATGTTAACATTCCTTAACAAGTTAATGGCATAGGTATTGGTACTTTCTACCTCAGGCAGAAAAAGCACATTCTTTCCTATAAACAAGGTGTTCATTCGCCTAAAAAGATTAAATTTGTTAATTGTACAAAATACAAAAATAAAAAAGAGATTAGCATTAGCAATAAAAATAATATGGCAAAAATTACAGAAAAAAAAGCAGTTGTAAAAAAAGCAGCAACAAAAACTGAAACTGTTAAAAAAACAGTTGTAAAAAAATCAGTAACAAAAAAAGCGGTAGTTAAAAAAAGTGCGGCTAAAAAAGTTGCAATAAAAAAAATTCCTTTAACTGAAAAACAATTAGAACAAAAGGAAGCAAATAGAATTGCGAATACTGAACAAAAGAAAAAACCAGGTAGCACTGCTCGTCGTCCTAAAAAAAATGCTACAAAAGCACAAACTGATAATTTGCTTGATGCCATAATTGAAGGTATGAAAAACAAAAAAGCAAAAAACATTACGGTAATTAATATTTCCGCATTAGAACATAGAGTAGCAGATTATTTTGTGATTTGCGATGCCGACAGTAATACTCACGTTAATGCAATCTCTAATGAGATTGAAGAAACTGTAGTAAAAGCAACAAAAGAAAAACCATTTCGTAGTGAAGGACAACAAAATTCAGAATGGATTTTAATTGATTATGTAAATATTGTGGCTCATGTTTTTTTAAGAGAAACTCGTGAATATTATAATATTGAAGGGCTTTGGGCAGATGGCGAATTAACTCAAATTGAAGATTAATTAGAATTAAGATTAGTTCGAAAAAGCGAACTCAAGACTAAATCTAAAAAGTGAACAAAAAAAATTGCCTTACTGGCTATTAAAAAAAAGAAAAACATGAGTGATAATACAACAAACACTGAACCCGAAAACACTTCAGCACCTGAACCAACACCAACGCCAACACCAACACCGGAAGATGAGCGAAAAAAGCAGTTTGACAAAATGAAAGAACGTTTTGGCAAAAAATCTCAAAGCCCTTTTGGTGGAGAGCCAAGTAACAACGGAAATAGTTTCTATTGGATTTATGGTTTAGTTATTTTGGCATTATTAGCTTTTGTATTTATGGGTCAGGATTTTGAAGGAAGGGTTTTTCCTACTGATCAAAGCGAGTTTGAACAAAACATGCTTGCTAAAGGTGATGTAAGAAAAATTGTTATCGTTAATGATAAAATTGCAGAAATAACAATTAGCGCAGATAGTTTAAAGTTAGACAGATACAAAACTTTAGATAAAAATAAAAAGCTAGTGCCAATGTTTCCGCCAGAAAGTGCGGCAAAAGGACCTCATTTTAAAATTTCGATTGCTGATAAAAAAGATTTTATTGAGCAAGTTCGTAATGTTCAAATTGCTGCAAATATCCCTCAATATTTAAAAGTTTCTCCTTCGGGCGAAGAAAGAAAAGATTGGACTGAATATCTGGGTTGGATGTTCCCAATTATTATCATGGTTGTTTTATGGATTGTTATGATGCGCAGAATGGGTGGTGGATCAGGCGGTGGAGCTGGACAAATTTTTAATATTGGAAAATCTAAAGCTGTTCTATTTGACAAAAATCAAAACATTAATATCACTTTTAATGATGTTGCTGGTTTAGACGGTGCAAAAGTAGAGGTTATGGAAATTGTTGACTTCTTAAAAAATCCAAAAAAATATACAGACTTAGGAGCAAAAATCCCAAAAGGCGCTTTATTAGTTGGCCCTCCAGGAACAGGAAAAACATTATTAGCTAAAGCCGTTGCAGGTGAAGCTAAAGTTCCTTTCTTCTCTTTATCAGGTTCTGACTTTGTGGAAATGTTTGTTGGTGTTGGTGCATCTCGTGTGCGTGATTTATTTAAACAAGCTAAAGAAAAAGCTCCATGTATTATTTTTATTGATGAAATTGATGCTATTGGAAGAGCTCGTGGAAAAAATGCAGCTGCTGGTGGAAATGATGAACGTGAAAATACATTGAATCAACTCTTAACAGAAATGGACGGATTTGGAACAAATAGCGGTGTAATTATTTTAGCGGCTACTAACCGCGCTGATATTTTAGATAGAGCGTTAATGCGTGCTGGCCGTTTTGATAGACAAATTTATGTAGATATGCCAGATGTAAATGAACGTAAAGAAATTTTTGAGGTTCATTTAAAGAAAATAAAAATTGATTCAAGTGTTGACGTTGATTTTTTAGCTAAACAAACACCAGGCTTTAGCGGTGCGGATATTGCAAACATTTGTAATGAAGCCGCATTAATTGCTGCTCGTGGAAATAAAAAACAAGTAACAAAACAAGATTTTTTAGATGCAGTTGATAGAATTATTGCAGGACTAGAAAAGAAAAATAAAATCATAACTCCAAACGAAAAAAGAGTTATTGCATTCCATGAAGCTGGCCATGCAACTGTAAGTTGGATGTGTGAGCATGCATCTCCATTAATAAAAGTAACCATTGTGCCTCGTGGTCGTTCGTTAGGAGCAGCTTGGTATTTACCTGAAGAAAGACAGATTACAACTACAGAACAAATTGTAGATGAAATGTGTGCAACATTAGGAGGAAGAGCAGCCGAAGAAGTTATTTTCGGTAAAATCTCAACAGGTGCATTAAGTGATTTAGAAAAAATTACAAGACAAGCATATGCAAGCATTGTATATTATGGATTAAACGATAAAATTGGTAATGTAAGTTATTACGACAGTTCAGGCCAAAATGAATACAGTTTTAATAAGCCTTACAGTGAAAATACAGCAAAAATAATTGACGAAGAAGTTAAAAAAATGATTGATATTGCTTATTCTCGCACCAAAGCTATTTTAGTTGCTAATAAAGACAAGCTGACTTTACTTGCTGAAAAATTATTAGAAAAAGAGGTTATTTTTAAAGAAGATTTAGAAGAAATATTTGGGAAAAGACCTTTTGATAAAGAACCTTTAACTATAGAAGAAATTGCAGCTACTGATTTAACAGAAAAAT
>CAIYSA010000528.1 GCA_903928655.1 uncultured Bacteroidota bacterium | reverse complement strand
ATTTTTCTGTTGCTAAATTATTAGCTCAGCAGGATCCTCAATATAGTTTGTATCAGTTTAATCAAATGGCAATTAATCCAGGCTATGCCGGAGCTCGCGAATGCCTTGCAGTTGTTATGGATATGCGTAAACAATGGGTTGGCTTTTCGGGATCGCCGACAACAGTTGATTTAACAGTTCATTCGCCAATATTAAATAATAAGGTTGGCTTAGGATTAAATATTTTTTCGGATAAAATTGGAGCAAAAAGTATAACAGGTATTTATGGAAACTTTGCATATATAGCAAAATTAAATAACAGATTAAAACTATCATTTGGTTTAAGGGCAGGTTATTTGAATTACAATTTTAATTTTAGTAAAGTAAATTATAAAGATGATAATGAAACTACTATTACTGATAACACAAAAACAAATGGTGGTAATTTAGATTTGGATGCAGGATTATTTTTAAAAAGTAATTCGTTTTTTGCAGGCTTAAGCATTACTCATTTAAATAGTGCTGTTTTATATAGCGCTAATTATACAGTAACTCCAACAGGAAGTTCAACTCCTGTTTTTTATAATTCAAATTATCAGTTGAATTCTCATTTGTTTTTTGTAATTGGTAAATCATTTGCTGTAAATGAAAACTTTTTAATTTCACCTTCACTTATGCTTAAAAGTGTTTCCTCTATCCAAACAATTGATATTAATTTGAATTTTTTCCTTAAAAAAAGAGTTTGGTTAGGAATGTATATTCGCCAGAATTATGGCCCCGGATTTTTAGCTCAATTTTATGCTACTGAAAAATTTAGAATTGGATATGCCTACGACACAGGATTAGGATCAAAAAAAGTTTTGGGATCATCACATGAAATTATGTTAGGTTTTGATTTTAAGAAATTTCAATCAAAATCTGTTACACCAAGGTTTTTATAATAATGAAAATATTTAAGTTAACCATATTAATCAATCATAAAACTTTATTAAGTTTATTGTTTTTATTGATTTCTAGTATTTCTTTTTCTCAAAAAAAACAAGCAGATAAGTTTTATTTGAATGCACAATATTATAGAGCGATACCTAAATACGAAAAAGCAATTAAAACAACGGATATAAAAAGTAAACAAGAGAGTTTACTTAAATTGGCAGATTGTTATCGGATAATGGGCAATTATAACCAATCAGAAGTTTGTTATAAGTTGGCTATTGCGATAGGTAAAGTTGCCCCAGAAGTTTATTATAATTTTGGAAATATTTTAAAAAATAATAATAATTACAGTGAAGCGCTTAATAATTTTAACTTGTATTTAGAAGGAAATTTAACTGATAAAAAAGCGGTAAACGCAATTAAATCGTGTAAAGAAATAAAATATTGGCAAACAAAACCTCAAGAATACAAAGTTACTGCGTTAGAGAATATTAATACAAATCTTTCTGAATTTTGCCCAACATTTTTAAATGAAAAATTTATTTATGTAGGCGAAAAACAAAATGATTTTATGGAATATAAAACAAACGATATAAATGGAGCTCCATATCTAAATGTTTTTTATTCAAAAATAAAAAACAATAAATTTGGTAAAATAAATCAGTTGTCAAAAAAAGTAAATACAAATTACCACGATGGACCTGTCTCTTTTTCATCTGATGGTAAAACTATGTTTTTAACGCGTGTAGGTAATGTTAATAATAAACGAAATAAAGATTTTGTTAATAGGGCAAAAATATATTTATTAAAAAGTGAAAATAATAGTTGGGGTTCATTACAATCTTTTCAATATAATTCTGACAGTTATTCTTGTGCCCACGCTTCAATAAATTACGATGGAAGTGTACTTTACTTTGCGTCTGATATGCCAGGTGGTTATGGTGGGAAAGATATTTGGATGTGTAAAAAAAATGGTGATGTTTGGGAGAAGCCTGTTAACCTTGGTTTTGATGTAAATACGAGTGGTGATGAAATGTTTCCATTTATAAGAAAAGACGGATTCTTGTTTTTTTCTTCGGATGGATTATCTGGATTTGGTGGACTTGATATTATATCTGCAAAACAAAAAGATGGTAATTGGTTATTAAATAGAAATGAAGGATTACTATTAAATAGTAACAAAGATGATTTTGGGATTTATTTTGTGAATGATAGTATTGGTTATTTTTCTTCAAATAGAGATGGTGGAAAAGGGCAAGATGATATTTATAGTTTTGTTTATAAAAATAAATATATTGTTGTGGATGGAACCGTTCTGCTAACAGAAAACACAACTGATCCTGCAAAAGATGTTAAGGTTTATTTACTAGATGAAAAATCAAAAATTTTAGATTCCACCCGAACAAATGATAAAGGCTATTTTGCATTTAAAAATTTGGATAGTGAAAAAAGTTATATGGCAGAAATAGAAGAAACTGATGTAAATATTAAAAATAAATCTAGATATTATTTAGCTGATAAAAACAATAAGATTACAAGAGTTACTCATAATCAGAAGGAAGGCGGGAAGTTTGTATTTAAAAATTTACCAACTGAAGTTAATGGTTTGCCAGATTTATATAATGATGATGATTTAAGTTTTGCAGGAAATTTATTATACGGAGAAAATCCGAGTAAGCCAATTGCAAATAAAAAAGTACT
>CAIYSA010000527.1 GCA_903928655.1 uncultured Bacteroidota bacterium | reverse complement strand
TTATTGCATTTGAGCATAGTGTAGCTATTAATAAATCGGGAAGTGCATTATTATTGGGTATTTTATGTTGGAGTACTTATGCTTTATTTTCTCATGATGCAACTATAATTTCCGGTTTAAGTCATCATTTAGCATCCATTTCAGAAATCATTTTCTTTTTATTGGGGGCAATGGCAATTGTTGAATTAATTGATGCTCACAATGGTTTTGATATTATTACTGATACTATAAAAACAAAAAACAAACGGTATCTCTTAATTATAATTTCAATATTATCCTTTGTGTTATCTGCCATATTAGATAATCTAACAACAGCTATTGTAATGGCAACCATTGTAAAAAAAATAATTCCAGACAAAAATGATAAGTACTTTTTTATTGGATTAGTCGTAATAGCAAGTAATGCCGGTGGCTGTTTCAGTCCAATTGGAGATGTAACTTCCACCATGTTGTGGGTAGGTAATAAACTTTCGGCAACTTATATGATGAGTCATTTAATTTTACCAAGTTTGGTTTGTATGCTGGTTCCATTAGGTATTGGATTAATAAAAATGAAAGGTAATGTTAATGATTTTGAAGTTTCAACTGAAGAAAATAATATCTCTAAAAAAGACAAAATACTCATTTTTACTTTAGGTATTTCTACACTATTGTTTGTTCCAATTTTTAAAACAATTACTCACCTTCCACCCTATATGGGTATTTTATTTGGCTTAGGTATTATGTGGGTTGTAACTGAGTTGATTCATAAACGTAAAAATGTTATTGAAAAAGAAAAATTTTCTGTATCAAATGCAATTTCAAAAACAGATGTACCAAGTGTTTTATTTTTTTTAGGAATATTATTAGCTGTAGCCTGTTTGCAGGAAGTAAACATTTTAAGTAACGCAGCATCATATCTAAACGAAACTATTGGGAATCTTAAAATTATTTCTGTCTGTATTGGTTTATTATCAGCTGTTGTTGATAATGTTCCTTTGTTAGCAGCCACTTTAGGAATGTATGATTTACCAACTGATGATTCTTTTTGGCTAATGATTTGTTATTGCACAGGCACTGGTGGCAGTTGTTTAATTATTGGTAGTGCTGCAGGTGTAGCCGTTATGGGAATTGAAAATATTAGTTTTAGCTGGTATTTAAAAAATATGACATTACTGGCATTAGTTGGCTATTTATCAGGCTTTGCAATATTTCTAATTCAAAACCTTTTGGTTTAATGAGTTAAATATGAATATTATATGATAAATTTGTAACTATACTAATTTTTTATAACTAGAATAATACGATACTCCTAAGTGGAAAATTTTAACCCAACAGAAAGCGAACAAACTATAAATAACGTTTTACCGAAACCTATTTTAGAAGAAGATAAAAAAAACTGGATGCGCAAATCGCTCATTAGTTTAATAATTTATGCTGTTTTATTTTATGGCATATTTGATAGTAGTATTTCATACATGGCCGCTTTATTAGTGGTACTATTAATCCATGAGCTTGGTCATTTTTTTGCGATGAAACTATTTAATTATAACAATGTAAAATTGTTTTTTATTCCATTATTGGGAGCATATGTTTCGGGAAAGAAATTAATTATTTCTCAACGACAAATGAGTATTGTTATTTTAGCCGGACCAGTACCAGGTATTATTATCGGCTTTTGTTTATTTATGGTAAACTTTATTTATCCTAGCGAACCTTTGATGATGCTCGCTAATATATTTTTATTTCTAAATTTATTTAATCTACTTCCCTTTATGCCATTGGATGGTGGCAGACTCATTGAAGTTTTATTTTTAAAACAAAATCATAGCATCAGAATTGTTTTTACAATTATTTCAATTTTAGGTTTAGCAACTTTTGCCATTTATAACAAAAGTATACTATTTTTAATAATCCCTATATCAATGGTGTTTGAACTTATAATGGAAATTAAAAATCAAAAAATAAGAAATTATCTTGAAGCCGAAAACATTAATTATAATGTCAATTATATTGATTTACCTGATACAGATTATTGGACAATTAGAGATTGTGTATTGTTATCATTTAGCAAACGCTACTCGGGAGTTCAGCCAGGCGTTCATAATTACAGCATGATTGAGGCTGGAATTATAAATCATATATCATCAATATTAAAAACTCCTTTTTTAAGAGATGTTAAATGGTTAGAAAAGTCAGCTATAATTTTGACTTATATATTCTTTATGATTGTAATTCCAATTATATATGTTTTACTTCATGCTGAATTATGAAAATTTATTTTTCAATCATATTAAGTTTAATGATGAGCCTTAGCTCCTATTCACAATCTATAGATTTATCAATCCTTAAAGCAATTAATAAAAATGAAATGCCTTGTTGGGATAAAACAATGCGAATCACTTCTAATTCAGTTTATCCAGCTTTGGTAATTGCTCCCGGTTCACTTTTATTAACTGGATATATTCAAAATGATAAGCCAATGATGCGTAATGGTTTAAAAACAGGATTAGCCATTGGATTAAATTTTGTATTAACTTCAGGGTTAAAATATTCAATAAATAGGCCTCGTCCATTTAAACAATATCCTGATGATATTATTCAACGAACTGATGCTGGCAAGTTCTCTTTTCCTTCAGGGCACACTTCATCTGCATTTGCAATGGCAACCGCAGTTACTTTATCAACAAAAAAATGGTATGTAGCAGTTCCTTCTTATTTATATGCTTGTGGAATTGGCTACTCTCGAATGCGCTTAGGTGTGCATTTTCCAAGCGATGTATTTGGAGGAATGATTGTTGGTATTGGATCATCATTACTTGTTTGGCAAGTAGATAAATGGATTAAAAAATAATTACTTTTTTAATATTTCCCAAAGCACAATTCCGATAGTTACCGAAACATTTAATGAATGTTTACTACCGTATTGTGGTATTTCAATGCATTGATCACTACTATCAATTATGTTTTGTTCAACCCCATAAACTTCATTACCAAAAACAAGAGCAATTGATTTTTCTGGTTTATTAAAATTATTGAGCATCACACTTTGCTTAGCTTGCTCTACAGAGGCAATAAAATAATTATTATCCTTTAGTTCAGCAATAGCTTCTTCAGTAGTTTTAAAATATTTCCAAATGACTGTATCTGTTGCTCCAAGTGCAGTTTTTTCAATTTCCTTATTTGGAGGTGTGCCAGTAACTCCACACAAATAGATTGCTTCTATTAAAAAAGCATCAGCTGTTCTAAATGCTGAACCAACATTATTTAAACTTCTAATATTGTCTAATACTATAATTACAGGCTTTTTTTGCGCCAATTTAAATTCTTCGGTACTCATTCGTCCCAAATCATTCATGCTTAGTTTATCATTCATTACTAAGTAGTTTCTACTATTTTTATTTTGAATTAAAATTGGATCCAACCTTCACCATTATTATAGGACTCTTTATATCGCTTTTATTAAAATTAAAAAATCCCTTTAAAATAAAGGGATTTTAGATAATGTGAGATTTATAAAGATAATTATTTTACGGTAATTGTTTTTTCAACACC
>CAIYSA010000526.1 GCA_903928655.1 uncultured Bacteroidota bacterium | reverse complement strand
ATTATTTTTAAATAAAATTAGTAGTAATATTAAAATTACAGAAATGTATAAAAATGGTTTTTTAAGATTAAAATTCTCTATAAATTGGGCAATAATTTTTTCAATAAACAGATATAATCCAAATATCATAAACCCAACAGAACTAAAGCCAATTAATGAAAAATAACTAAAATCAAATAATTGATTTACATTAAATGTAATTGACGAATTGTTTAAAATACTATAAATTAATGATGTAATATTTAATGCAAAATATTCAAGTAATGCAAATGAAATAATGAAGATTAATAGTTTTGTTGCAACTGAAAAATGTTTTATTGTTAATTTTTGCTTATAAATATATATTGAAGTAATAAATATTAAAAATGAGTTTATAAAAACATCGCCAATCAATGAGAAGTAAAATGATGATCCATTTGCAAAAACACTAACGTTATAAATATCGTTTAAATATAAAAAATTCGGAAACTTAAAATAAATCATCCCTGTTCTTAAAACAAGAAAACTTAAAATAAGGCTACTATTTTTTAATAATTTATTTTCAATTTTCCGTCTTAATAGATTAAACCAAGATACTCCAAAAAACAAAAATGCAAATACGGTTAAAATAGAGGTGTAAATATTAAGTAGTTTGTTTTTATATAAGCTCTCATTTCTTTGTATTTCGAATAATGGTATTCCGTATTTTGATTTAATACAATGTTTTAAGAATACAACTGGCGAAATGATTTTGGTGTTTTTTGGTAATTCTAACCACGAACTGAAATCATTTTGCAAGTATTTATTTTCATAATCATATTCTGACTTAATTTTAATTAAGGCAATAGATGTGAATTTTGACTTGACGCTATCTTGCAGTTTGAAATATTCAAACCATCCATTTCTGATTTTAATTAATTGAATATTATTTTCATTTTGGTATATGTTTAAGTCAATTGCCGGTTGGTTATCAGTCCAAAAACACAAACTGTCATTTTCGTAGATATAAATTGCTATACCCTCATTTTTATAGAGGTTATTTAAATCATTGTTGTATTTTAAAAATAAACCTTTTGGCTTTACCGTTTTTAAATATTTGTCTAGCTCAGTGAGTTTTGAATAGGCTATTGTTTCTTTTTTATGAAGATTAGTTTCAGCAATTTCTGTTAATTCTTGGGTTGTATAGTTGTTAATTTGTGATGTGACGTAAGCAATTATACTGAATACTATGCCTAGCATGAAGTAAATTGTCGTTTTATTAAATATCCGAATATTCATTATTAATTAGCAATTTACTTATTTTTAATTAATTTTTTAGTTCAAAAATCGTTTTTTTGGATATTTAAGTATATTTGTAATATATCAATTTAATTTATGGCCAAACAAACTACAACAAACAAGCAACCAGTTTTTACAGAATTGAAAAACACATTCCGTTTTTTTCCTTTTAAAAATCAAACAGCTCCTTTTATAGTTATTATTCTATTGGGTTTAATTTTTAATTTAACTTCATTAAATAATGAATATGCACTTGATGATGGAATCATTATTCATCAAAATGACCATGTAATTAAAGGAATCAAAGGTATTAAAGGCATTATGACCAAAGATGCTTACGAAAGTTTTTACCGAAGAATGAATGCAACAGATCAATTAGCTGGTGGACGTTATCGTCCTTTATCAGTTGTTAGTTTTGCAATTGAACAACAGTTTATTGGCGCTTATGACAATGGATTGTACCCACAGAGATGTTGGGATTTAAATAAAAACAATGTTGATGATGCTGAGGAAGATGTTAATCAGGATGGCATTTTTAATGAAGTTGATTGCCAAGTAAAAGATGCATGGGTTAGGCATTTAGTTAATATCCTTACATTTATTATAGGAATCATGTTATTGTTTTTGTTTTTTAGAAATTATATTTTTAAGGATAATCATGATATCGCATTTTTGGCCGCTATTTTATTTTTAATGCATCCAATACATTCCGAAGCCATAGCAAATGTGAAAAGTAGAGATGAGATTTTTTCACTCATATTTATTTCACTCACTTTTTTCTATTCCTTTAAATATATGGCTGAAAAAACTCAGAGAGCTTTGTTTTTAGCTTCATTCAACTTTTTATTAGCACTATTGTCCAAAGAATACGCCATTGTTTTAGTGGCTTTAATTCCAATAGCTTTTTACGTATTCCATACTTTTGACTTTGATCCAAAAACATTTTTTAAATCAAAAGAATTTAAACAATCTCTATATGTGTTTCTAGTATTTTTTGGTTGCGCATTATTGATGTTATATCTTAAAAAACAATTTGATGTAACCGCTCGACCTGGTGCAAAAGCAAATTTATCTTTTTGGATTTTCCCTTTTATTTATTTAATATTTGGTGTCTTAATTTTAGGTTCAAAAAAGAAAGATTACGGAACATTAATGAGCTGGCATTTCTTTATTATGTTGTTTTATTTAGGGATGCGTTTAGTAGCAGTAAAATTAAAACCAGGTGTTCCTGATACTGAAATTCTAAATAATCCTTATTTATTAGCTAGTCAGCAAGAGCAATGGGCTACTAAAGTTTACGTATTATTAAAATACTTTAATTTATGTTGGTTCCCTCATCCATTATCTTCCGATTATTCATTCAATTCAATTCAGTTTAGAAATTTCAAAAGTTGGGACACACTTGTATCTTTAGTATTACATATAGGATTAGTATATGCTGGTATAAAATTAATTATTAAACGTCATGCACTTGGTTTTGCAATTGCTGTTTATTTTGCTTTTTTATTAATGATTGGAAATATATTAATGGACATTGGAGCTACAATGGGAGAACGTTTATTGTTCCATTCAACTATTGGTTTCGTTATCGCTTTAGCTTGGTTTATTGTAAAAGGATTTGATAAAATACCTGATTCAATTCACTTAAATGTTAAACGTGCTGGTTTCTTAAGTTTATTAGCAGTAATGACATTTTTGTATGGTTGCAAAACTTGGGAGCGCAACTGGGACTGGAAAAATGATGTTACGTTATTTTTAAAGGATGTTGAAACAATGCCGAACTCTGTTTTATGTTTAGGTAATGCAGGTGCTCGTTGGATTGATTTAGCTGATACAAAAGAAATTACTGGTAAATTAAGACCAGGGCAAACTGTAGATAGCTACAATGATTACAACGGAACCTTACATGTTACAGAAGAAGAAGTAAAAGCTGGTGGATATAAAGATAAGCGTGAAACAGCTTTAAATAAAGGGATGAAGTTTTTAAAACATGCTGTAGAGTTACACCCACGTTATGTTAATGGTTATTTAAATTTAGGATTAGGTAGTTTTAAATTGGGGAACACCAGAGATGCCCTTTATTATTGGAAACACGCAGAAAATTTGTATCCAAATAATCCTTATTTGACTAATTATTATCAAGTTTTTTATAATGATTTATTAAACAAGGGTTATCAAATGTCTCAACGTGGACAGTTAGATAGTGCTATTTATACTTTACGACACACTATGTTATTAAGTAAAAATAATCCTGAAGGTTATTATAATTTAGGTAGTGCCTTTTATCAAAAGAAACAATATGATAAAGCAAAATATTATTGGGAAGAGTGTTTAAAATTAAACCCAGCTCATGTGCAAGCTAAAGCAGGTTTAGCAACAATTATTGTTGTTCCATCATCTGTTATTCCAGTAAAATAAATTTTAGTTGTTTTTT
>CAIYSA010000525.1 GCA_903928655.1 uncultured Bacteroidota bacterium | reverse complement strand
TCATAATAAAAAAGAGAATATTGAATTTTTGTTAAGTGCAGTTATTTATACCAATCAAAATCAAATTATAAATGATGGTAAATATGAGTATAATACTATTGCCTTGCCTTTTTTGGCAGAATTAGGGAGACAGATTTATGATTTTGAGTTGAAGAGAAAGAAATAAAAATGAAAAGCATTGATAGATTAAAAAAAGTAAAAGATTTACTATTTGTTGAAAGAGAAGAAGACTTCTATCAATACAAAGAACAATTTTTAAGAGCAAGTGTTGAGCAACGAAAAAAAAACGGCGCTACTTGGTTTCCGATTCAAATATTAAGTAACGAGTTAGGTTATGCCGATTACGTGCATTTAGAAATTGAACGCACTAATAATTTAGACATGCCGCATCAGTTTAGTGCTGGCAAAAATGTAAGTTTATTTTCCAATAAAAATCCGGATGAAGTTCAAGAAATTTCTGGCACGATAAAACAGTGTAGTAAAAACAAAATGAAAATCATTATTCATACAGATGATTTACCAGATTGGTGCTATGATGGACGCTTAGGAGTTAACATTCAGTTTGACGATAATAGTTACATTGAAATGCAAAAAGCCTTAGACGAAGTTATTGGCGCTAGAAACAATAGAGTTGAGGAGTTACGAGAAATGATTGAAGGAACTGAAATTCCAACATTTAATAAAATTGATGAAAGTGTTTTAATTCCGCAATTAAATAATTCGCAAAATAAAGCCGTAAGGCATATATTGAGTGCGAATGATATTGCTGTTGTTCATGGTCCTCCTGGCACAGGGAAAACAACAACCATTGTGCAAGCCATACGTTTGGTTTTGCAAAACGAAAAACAAATATTAGTTTGTGCTCCAACTAATACTGCCGTTGATTTAATTACTGAAAAATTAATTGAACAAGGTGTTAATGTGTTGCGTGTTGGTCACCCAGCAAGAGTTTCGGAAGGATTATTGAAAGCTACTATTGATGGACAAATACAAAGCCATGCAAATTATAAAGACATAAAAAGTTTACGAAAAACTGCCGAAGAATATTTTAAAATGGCAGGAAAATATAAGCGGGCTTTTGGAAAAGAAGATGCAAAACAACGCGCTTTGTTTTATGCAGAAGCAAGAAATTGCATCAAAGAATCTCGATTGTTAGAGGATTATATTGTGAGTTCATTATTTGAAAATGCTCAAGTAATTAGTTGTACACCAGTTGCATCAAGTAATAAAGCCTTAGCTAATAAGCATTTTAGCACTTTGTTTTTTGATGAAGCCTCGCAAGCATTAGAAGCAATTTCATGGATTCCATTATTAAAATGTAAACGGGTTATTTTTAGTGGAGATCATTTTCAATTACCGCCTGTTGTAAAAAGTAGCAGAGCAAAGCAAGAAGGATTAGCAGAAACGATGTTGGATCGATGCATCAAGCATCTAACTATTTCTACATTACTTACACGGCAATACCGCATGCATCAACACATTATGCAATTCAGTAATCATTATTTTTATAATAATGAATTGGAAGCAGATGCTACCGTTAAAGAAACGGTGTTATCCTTAAATGAAGATATGGATATATTGAATATTCCTGTTGAGTTAATTGATACTGCTGGCTGTAGTTTTGATGAATTGCAAAATCCAGAAACATTAAGTTTATCTAACGTTGGCGAAGCTAATTTAGTTTTTAGACATTTAGAATTATTATTACAGCACTATCAATTTAGTGGTGAAGAACAAAAACTATCAATCGGAATTATTTCTCCTTACAAAGAACAAATAGAATTATTAAAAGAGAAATTAGTTGAGTTTGATTATTCAGGATTTCCAGTTTCTGAATTAGCAGTAAAAACAATAGATGGCTTTCAAGGGGAAGAAAGGGATGTGATTTATATTTCCTTGGTAAGAAGTAATGAAAATTCTGAAATAGGTTTTTTATCCGACATTAGACGGATGAATGTGGCTTTAACACGTGCTAAGAAAAAATTAGTAGTTATTATGGATACATCAACCATTGGTAATCATCCGTTCTATAAATCGTTTATTGAGTATTGCGAGAAAAATGGTTTTTATAAATCCGCTTGGGAATATAATTACGACGTGTAAACTTTACTTCTTAATACCCAAAATGCTTTAAATTCATATCGTTGTTACGCCAGTCTTTAGTAACCTTTACAAACAACTCTAAAAATATTTTCTTTCCAAAAAAAGTTTCCGCTTCAATACGGGCAAGAGTTCCCACCTTTTTTAAGTTAGCACCTTGATGTCCAATAATAATTGCTTTTTGACTTTCACGTTCAGCAATAATATCAGCCTGTATTTTAATGATATTTTCTTCTTCTTTAAACGAATTAACGATAACCTCTACACTATATGGTATTTCAGCTTTGTAGCGCATCAACATTTTTTCGCGAATAATTTCCGACATAAAAAAACGTTCAGGCTTATCTGTTAAGGTGTCTTTATCATAAAACGCTTCTCCTGCTGGCAAAAGTTGAGTGATACGATACATCACATTTTCTAAATTAAATTTCTTTAAAGCAGAAATAGGAATGACTTCTGCCTTTGGAAATCTGCCTTGCCACTCAGCTAATTTTTCAAATAATTTTACTTCAGTAGCCATGTCTATTTTATTTAATAAAATTAAAACAGGCGTGGTCGAATTTTGTAACTTTTTTAAATATTCTTCTTCTAAAACAATATCATCGTAAATATCTACAATTAACAAAAACACATCAGCATCACTAAACGCAGAAATTACAAACTCCATCATTTTTTCCTGAAGTTTATAATTTGGTTTTAAAATACCAGGAGTGTCAGAGAAAACAATTTGATAATCATCACCGCTTACAATACCCATTATGCGATGGCGAGTTGTTTGCGCTTTAGATGTTATGATACTTAAACGTTCGCCTACTAGCGCGTTTAATAGTGTTGATTTACCAACGTTTGGACAACCAACTATGCTTACAAAGCCCGATTTATGAATAGATTCTGAAATAATAAAAGTTTTTATTTGTTTACAAAGAAAAGAATTATATCTTTGCACCGCAATAAAAAAGCGTTTTTTTCTTTTTTAGAGGCAAATGAGAGAAGTTGATACCTAAGAAAAGCAATTATTTATTATAAAATATTGCGGGATAGAGCAGGGGTAGCTCGTTGGGCTCATAACCCAAAGGTCGGGTGTTCGAATCACTCTCCCGCTACCATTGAAAAAGCCTCAGTTTTACTGAGGCTTTTTCGTTTTTAAGATTATTTATTAGAGTAAGGAAATTAATTTCCAAATCTTTCTTTATAGCTTCAATCATATTTTTCATTATCACTAAGCGTATAATTTTTTTTAAATCTAATAGCTAGGAAATAAATGTGCAGAGTAGTTGCAGAAAAATAGTACTTTTTAAGCTATTTTTTAGAAATAAAAAACCTTCCATTAAAAAGCTATTAAACTAAAAAAGCCTTACAGACATTGTCTTATAAGGCTTTTCTTGGTGGGAGATACAGGGTTCGAACCTGTGACCCCCTGCTTGTAAGGCAGGTGCTCTGAACCAGCTGAGCTAATCTCCCGTATTCGGGGTGCAAATATAAAAGGTTTTTTTTAATCTGCAAACAAAAATTTAATATTTTTTAAAAATTACACCATTTTAATAGATGTTCATCTTTTACATTTTATAATTGTCTTATTTTAAGCTATTTAATTTTTTTAGAGCTCACTATTTATTCTTCAAAAAAATAAATTTTAATTAACGTTGTATCTTTCAAAAAATCAATTTTGCCTATCGAAATTCTGTTAATTTTTAACCCAGTTCGCGTTTCTAAATCCGCCATTAATTCTGCTCGCTTTTCAGGTTTAATCAGTTCAATATTTTCATAAATAATTTGTTTAGCAGTTTCTTGTTTCATCAATAAATTACTTTCTAACAAATACGTAAGCAGCAATACAAAGCCATTAGTACAAATAATAAATACAAATTCATAATAATAAGCAATATCCTCTAATTTAATAACAGCCGTCATTAAACCAATTGCAATTACCAAAAATAGATATGTCATATCTTTGATACTTAAATCTTCGGTTCGATAACGCAACATGCCAAAAACTGCAAATAATCCGAAGGCTGCACCCATACTTATTTTTACTTTATTTAAAAAGAAACACATCAAAAAGATTATGATATTAAAAATGAAATAAGTAAAAAAGAGTTCCCTGTGTTTATTTATTTTAAAATAAATAAAGCGTATTAAAATAAAAACAGATGCTATATCGATTAGAAAACGCGCCCCGAATTTTACAATAAAATCTTGCACTGCTATCGCAGTATCTGTTGTTACAACTTCATCAATTTGTAATAGTGTCATGGTTTAAAATTTTCTTAATGGATAATAATTTTTGTTTAAATCGATTTGTTTTAACGCTTGGATCTGTATACGCCATTGCCATGCAATATTTACTTATTGAACCTTCGCGAATATGTAGCTGTTTCATTATAGAAATGAAGGGTGAACCTTTTGCTTTTTCTTGCTTTACTTCAGCAATAATTAACTGATGTAGTTTTTGTTTATTGTCTCCTTTTTTGAATTCTAAATTAAAATCTAGAGTTAGTCGTTCTTTTGATTCTACATTTACTAAAGTTATTCGCGAGTAATTGACCCAAAGTGAAGGAATCAAAGTACTTGGAATGTATGGTGTTTTTTTAAGAAGGAATTGAGTAGATTCACTATTCCAATTTTTTTGAACTTCTAATTCTTTAATGCGACTTTTAAATGTTTTCCCTTTGTTGTTTTTATATTTCACTTCTAAAAATCCGATATTTGAATCTACATAAGTGCGATGACGAACCTTGTATCTATTGAGTTTTCCAGTATGATGGATGTTGTATAATTCTAAGTCTGAAGTATCGTAGTAAAGTGTTTGATAATCACTAATGCGTTTATTATTAATTTCAAAAACTTTGTAATGCACTTTAGCTAATTCTAAAACCTGGGGTAATTGATTTATATGAAATGTAAATTTAGTATCTGTTCGATCCATCAATTTAACACTATCCATTTCTGTTAATGTAATAGGGGTAAGAGTGTTTAATATTTGATGTATTTCTGTAAGCATTTATTATTTTATGTAAACATGTTTTTTTACCGCGATTACTTTTCCTTCGGCGTCTAAAGTTTTACGCTCAGTTTTTAGCCCTTTTGAATCATAAGTATAAGTATGTTTTTTTATAAGTTTTCCTATTCCATCATAGTATGTTTCTTCTATTTTTTGACCCAGCATATTATATTTAATTCTTTTTTTTTCAATTAATTTATTTGCTCCATCATACTCTTCATCTTCAGTTTCATCTCCTTCTGAATTATATTTTATTTTATGAATGGATTTAACATTACCTTCTTTATCATAATCTATTTT
>CAIYSA010000524.1 GCA_903928655.1 uncultured Bacteroidota bacterium | reverse complement strand
ATAGCTTTAACTACGTATTTTAATTATTTAGCATTTCCACGTTCCCAATACCTTACAACAGCTTCAACCGTATCTGGTAAAATGTTGGAATATCATAATGATATTGTAAAACATTTTCAATTAGCATACAACAACCGTAAACTACAATATGAAAATACATTATTGCGAAAACGATTAGCCAATAGCTTTATTCGTGTTAATCAGCATTCTGTGCTTATTAATGATACACTTAACGATCAACAATATGAGTATATCCCGGCAGTAGTTGTAAATTCTACCATCAATAAAAGAAACAATTATTTCACCCTAAACAGTGGTTGGCGAAAAGGAATCAAACGCGGTATGGGTGTTTTTTCACCAAATGGAATTGTAGGTGTCGTACACAATGTTAGTGAACATTATTGCGTTGTAAAATCTGTTTTAACCGAAAACATCAATATCGATGTCATGGTTGAATCAACAGGTATTCCTGGTTTATTAAAATGGGATGGGATGAATGCTAAAACCTTTTTTCCTTCTAAGGCTTTTGTCCAAGGTTGTACAGAAAAATATGGATTTAACAGTTCTAAAATAATTTTATCAGTATTCGTTAATTCACTTTTAAAGTACTTTTCTTCAGGCCTCCAAACACCTAAGACATCCACTTCCTTTATATCAGAAATCATTAATTCACAAAACTGAATAATTTTACATAAATCATTTGGGAAAAATCCAGAATAGTCCTGTAATTGCTGGATTTTTTTTTCTTCCCACCACCATTCTGGAGCTTTATTTGAAATGTATTTTAATACACTTTTAGTTTTATAATTTTTAACACCTAAATAATTAGCTAATAAATAAAGCTCAGTAGAACCAAAACGAGCAATCATACATGGCTTATTGGCATTTAAATGGTCAAATATAATTTTTGCAGCTTTATCAGGATTTGATTCGCCATCAACATTATATCGTGAAGATTTAGTAACTTTTAAATAAAGTTTGCGAAAAGATTTTAGTGTAAAAATAAAAAAAGTGTTCATGTGTTTTTAAGTTTAATAAATCAATGTAACTTTTATGTTTTAGTATTATTATTAAACCGATCTCTAATAAAATACTGAACAGGTTTTTCAATAAAAATACTGATTAAATAAGCCAAAGAAAATACACTACCTGGCGCTAATGGGTCATAAACTAATTGGTAATCAAAAACTAATTTTATTTTATAAATTATTGCTACTCCAATATTTTCAATAAAATCTCAAACACTTTGAGTCTATCTATATAAATTAGTGCACTTTTATTTTATTATAATTTCGATAATTCAAATTTTTCAAACTCCTCTACCAAATGAAAATCTGAGTTTTTCGGGTAACCATGCCAAAATTCTCTAGGACAAATTTTAACACCTTCAGATATTAGGGCTGGCTTGTATGAAAAAGAACTTCTACTCGTAATTAACATATCTGCCTTTACTAAATGTAAAAATGTATTAAATGGATTTTCATCAAGACAAAAAGTGAGGTTTTTAAATTGTTCAAATTCCCTAAAATCTTTTTTTTTACCTTGAGAAAAAAGATAAATAGCAATCGGTTTTTCAGTTTTAAAATAATTGTGTGCTTCGTTTAAAACGTTCACATAATAATTGTTATCTAACCATCTTATATTTCCGTTTGATTGATTCTTTTCCTTCATGGCAACAATATCGCCTCGACGAACATGCACTGCAATATTATAATTGCTAGGATTATAAAAAAGTTTATCATTTTTCCTAGCTTTAGCTCCATAAAACTTTCGTTTTAAATCATCCATCACTCCAAATTGATCTTTATATGATTGATCTTGCTCACAAACAAAAACAACTTTTTTATTAGCGTAGGATGAAATGATTTTTTTTATTAAAGCAACTTCCTTTATATTGAACTCATTAAACAAAGGAAGTTTAACCTTTTGATAGCCTTTGCTAGTAATAAGTTCGGAAACCGAGATTTCATTTTCTCCAAAGCCCAAAAACTCATCCCATTTTTGATTTGAAAAAGGGGAATGTGCAAATTGAAGTTCAAATTGTTTCGCAAACCAATAACCTGCAATCCAATTTGCCATTTGATGGCCAATACCAGCACCTGGGTTTGGTATTGCGTTAAAGTAATTAGATTTATTGACGAATCCATTTTTATAAAATTTGCTATGCCAATAGGTTTTATATAATTTTGGATAAATCGCCTTATTACGGGTTAGGTTAATAATAATGCTTCGTATACGATGACATAATTTATTTATTAATTCAAAAGTAGTCATTCTAAGAAGTTGAAATAAAAGATATTTTTGTTTTCACTTTATCAATAAGCATAATAACTCCTAATTTTTCTTCTTTTGAAAGCGCGCAAAAAAAAGTAGTAATAAAAAATGTCAAAGTTGAAATAGATAATACTATAAACAAGCGTATTACTCCATTTTCCATTATAAATATTACAGGAATTGTGAAAATTAATACCAATAATAAAACAATTAATAATGGACGAATTACATTACTTAAAAACATCTTTATCCTTAAGTTGGCCAACTTTATAGAAAAGTATAAACGAAGTGTCAATAAAATCAATTCGCTTCCAATTAGCAGGTAATAAAGATAATAAGGCTTACCGTTAAAATAATAAGTCATCATTAATAAAGGGATAACTGATATATAAACTATTGAAGATAAAATTGATATTTCCTTAATTTTACCCACGGCGTTAATTGAATTTAACAATGGCAATGATAACTGACTAATTAAAGAAACAACTAATATACTTTGGCAAAAAATCACAGAATATTGTGGTGGATTTTTTAACCAAATGGTAAGGATATAAGGTGCTTCGATAATAAAAGGGATTGCAAATAATGCTAATAACAATACACTAAACTTAGAACCAATATATGTAAGTTTTAACATTCTTAATCTATCATTTGCACCTTCACTTTTGGTTACTT
>CAIYSA010000523.1 GCA_903928655.1 uncultured Bacteroidota bacterium | reverse complement strand
ATTTCAGAAGGGCCAAACTCAGGATATTTTAATTTGTAGTTGTTTCTTTCTTCCATGAATCCGGGTAGTTGGTTGTTCAACAATGAAAACTGAGGGGTATATGAAGGCGTTTGCTTAATGAGTGGCACAAATCCAGCATTAACTAACAAAGCGCAAATTAGTTATGTTGTAAATAAAGGTTGCGACACTTTAGTTGAGGTTTATCCAATTGGAACGTTGAGTTACAACCAAGAAGGAAAAGATTTATCAGAAATGTACGATATGCAACAGGCTGGTGCTTTTGCTTATAGCGACTATAAAAAAACGATAAAAGATGCTAGTTTAATTTTAAGAGCATTACAATATTCATCAAATATAAATAGTTTTATTATAACACATTGTGATGATAAAACAATTTCGCACGATGGGCAAATGAATGAAGGCGTTACTTCTACAAAGCTTGGTTTAAAAGGAATTCCAGCGCTTGCAGAAGAAATCATGCTCCAACGAAATATTCAAATTTTAGAATACACTGGCGGAAAAATGCACATCCCAACTATTTCTACAAAAGGAAGTGTTGAATTAATTAAAAAAGCGAAGGCTAAAAAATTAAATATAACATGTGGTGTTGCTGCTTATAATTTAGTGTTGGATGAAACAGAGTTAAGTGGTTTTAATTCAAACCTAAAAGTTAACCCACCTTTAAGAACAAAAGAGGATATTGAAGCACTGAAAAAAGGAATAGCTGATGGCATAATTGATGTAATTGTAAGTGATCATAATCCGCAAGACATTGAAAGTAAAGATTTAGAGTTTGATTTGGCGGATAATGGAATGATTGGTTTAGAAAGTTGTTTTGGCGTTTTAAACACTGCTTTAAATCAAAAAGTGGAATTAGATAAAATAATTAAAACACTGACAATAAATCCAAGAAGCATTTTAAATTTAGCTCAGGTTTCTATAAAAGAAGGTGTTGAAGCCAATCTTACTTTATTTAATCCAAATAAAAAGGAAGTATTTGTGGAGAGTAAAATAACCTCGTTAAATAAGAATTCGGGCTTTATTGGAAAAGAATTAAAGGGGGTTGTAATTGCTGTAATTAATAGGGATCAAATTTTATAAATTACCTAAATTCTTCTTTTTACTTAAAAATGCCATTTAATTGGTTAATTAAGATAAGTTTTTTTAACTTTTTGGTAATGATTAGTTGTATGTTTTTTTTGTTAAGTAGGCAAAAAACCTTAAATTCGTTGGGCAAAATGAAACTTAAATAATCCCTTATAAAAAAATAAAATCATGACAAAAGTATCAGTAATTGGAGCAGGAAATGTAGGTGCAACATGTGCAGAATATATTGCTTTACGTAAAATCGCAAGCGAAGTAGTAATTTTAGATATTAAAGAAAACTTTGCTGAAGGTAAAGCTTTAGATTTATCTCAAACAGCTTCATTAAATGGTTTCGACACTAAAATTAGTGGAAGCACTAATGATTATTCTAAAACTGCAAATAGTGATGTGGTTGTTGTTACCTCTGGTATTCCTCGTAAACCAGGAATGACTCGTGAAGAGTTAATTGGAATAAACGCTGGTATTGTTAAAACAGTTACTGAAAATGTATTGGCTCATTCGCCAAACGCAATTATTATTATTGTTTCTAATCCAATGGATACAATGACTTACTTAGCTTTAAAAGGAAGTAAATTACCAAAAAATAGAATTATTGGAATGGGTGGTGCTTTAGACAGTGCTCGTTTTAATTGTTATTTATCAAAAGCATTAAATGCTGCACCTAGCGATATTAACGGTGTTGTAATTGGTGGACACGGTGATACAACAATGATTCCTTTAACGCGTTTAGCGACTTATAATGGTGTTCCGGTTTCTCAAATGTTAGATGCTGAAACATTGAAAAAAGTATCTGCAGATACAATGGTTGGTGGTGCTACATTAACTGGTATGTTAGGAACTTCTGCTTGGTATGCGCCGGGTGCTGCAGTTGCAACTATTGTTGAGAGTATTTTAAATGATCAAAAGAAATTAATTCCTTGCAGCGTTTTATTAGAAGGCGAATACGGGCAAACAGATATTTGTATGGGTGTTCCAGTTTTAATTGGAAAAAATGGTTGGGAACAAATAATTGATTTCAAATTAAATGACGAAGAAAAAGCATTATTTGCAAAAAGTGCCGATGCCGTTAGAAGTATGAATTCTGTTTTATCTTCAGTTACAACAGCATAATTAAATTAATAATATAGTTTTAGAGCCTGTTTAATTTTAAACAGGCTCTTTAATTACTAATAGTTCATGGCAATAAACACTCTTTATATTTTATTTCTATCGTTTGGTATTGCTGATGCCATTGATATTTTTTTGGTTGCGGTTATTCTTTATCAATTATATAAAATGGTAAAAGGAACAGCAGCTGTTAATGTATTTATTGGCTTAACCCTAATTTATGTAGTTTATATTATTGTTCGTGCATTCGAATTAAAGTTGTTAGGTTCCATATTAGGCCGGTTTATTAATGTGGGCGTCATCGCTGTTATGGTTGTGTTTCAACAAGAGATTCGTAAATTTTTATTATACATTGGTTCAAATGAATTTTTGAAAAATAAATCTTGGAAAACAATTTTTTCTTTTACCTCACAATCTGGAGCAGCTAGTAATAAATTTTTAGTGGATGATGATGCAATTATAAATGCATGCTTTGCCATGAGTGAAACAAAAACAGGAGCATTAATTATTATATCAAAAAAATCAGATTTAAGTTTTTATGTCAACACTGGCGAAAGTGTTGATTCGGCTTTAACAGATAAAATGCTTGAAAATATTTTTTATAAAAATAGTCCAATGCATGATGGCGCTGTGATTATAAAAGATAACCGAATTGTTGCTGCGCGTTGTGTTTTACCCGTAACCGAAAAAGAAAATTTCCCTTCTCATTTCGGAATGCGTCACCGAGCTGCAGTTGGCATTACTGAAACTACTGATGCTTTAGCTATAACCGTTTCGGAGCAAACAGGAAATGTTTCATTAACTGTAAATGGCGAAATAAATTCAAATTTAAATAAAGATAAATTGCGATATTTAATCGAAAAAAACCTGAAAGTATAAAAAGGAACAGAAAAGACTTAAGGGACAAAAAAGATAAATTAAAAAAATCAATCATTCAAAATACATTATTTCTCTAATTACATCAAATGAACTTATTATCAGTAAATCAACTCAGTAAAAGCTATGGCGACAAAGTTTTATTTAAAAGCATAAACTTTGGAATTAACTATGGCGACAAAGTTGCTTTAATTGCAAAAAACGGATCTGGAAAATCAACACTCTTCAAAATATTACAAGGACAAGAAATTGCCGATTCGGGTGAAGTGGCCTTTAGAAAAGATATTCGAATTTCTTTTTTGAGTCAAGAGCCAGAGTTAAATGAAACGCACACCATATTGGAAGCTATTTATGCAGGTGATAGCGAAACCGTAAAAGCGGCAATTGATTACACACGCTTAGTAGAAACGCATTATGCCAATCCTACTGAAAAAACAGAAAATCAATTAGATATTTTAACTAATAAAATGAACGACTTAGAAGCATGGAATGTGGAAACACAAATCATGTTAGTGTGCTCTAATTTAGGCTTGGATGATACCACGCAAATTGTTGGCACCTTAAGTGGCGGACAAAAAAAGCGTTTAGCTTTAGCGCAAGTTATTTTAAATGAGCCTGATTTATTAATCATGGATGAGCCTACAAATCACTTGGATGTAACGGTGATTGAATGGTTAGAAGATTATTTACATTCTTATAAAAAAAGTATTTTATTGGTAACACATGATCGCTACTTTTTAGATGAAGTTTGTGATAAAATTATTGAAATAGATAATTATTCAATGCACGAATACAAAGGTAATTTCCAATATTATATGGAAAAGAAAGCCGAACGTATGATGATTGAAGCTTCTGAATTAGACAAAGCAAAAAATTTATATAAGCGTGAGCTAGAGTGGGTGTGTAAACAACCACGCGCACGTACCACAAAATCAAAATCACGAGTAGATGCCTTTGTGGATGTAGAAGCAAAAGCACGTAAGAAAAGTGTCGATAAAAAAATTGAATTAAGTGTAAAGGTTGAACGCATTGGAAGTAAAATTATTGAAGTCACTAAATTGCAAAAAGCATATGGTGATAAAAAAATATTAGATCCGTTTTCATATACATTTATTAAAGGTGAAAAAATTGGTATTGTTGGCCCGAACGGAATTGGGAAAAGTACCTTCATCAATATGTTACAAGGCATTGAACCACCTGATGCTGGTAAGGTTTCGGTTGGTGATACCATTGTATTTGGATATTATTCTCAAAAAGGAATTCAGGTGGCGGATGATAAGCGTGTGATAGAAGTTGTAAAAGATATTGCCGAATTTATTCCCTTAGCTAACGGTACCTCGCTAAGCGCTTCTGCCTTATTAACACGTTTTAATTTTGCACCCGAAGTACAATACGGTCATGTGAGTAAATTAAGTGGAGGTGAAAGAAGACGTTTGTATTTGCTAACCGTTTTAGTGCGTAATCCTAATTTTTTAATATTAGATGAGCCTACTAATGATTTGGATATTGTGACCTTACAAACCTTAGAAGAATTTTTATTAGATTTTCAAGGATGTGTATTGATTGTATCTCACGATCGTTATTTTTTAGATCGATTAGTAGATCACGTGTTTGCATTTGAAGGAAACGGAGTTGTGAAAGATTTTCCTGGAAATTACAGCGAATACCGCCAATGGAAATTTGACTCCGAAGATGAATTAGAAGAGTTGGAGCGCGAAGCTAAAAAACAAAAAGCAATTACTTCACAAGAAACAAATAGCACTGTAGCTGTTCAAGAAGCCTCCCCCTCGGGGAGGTTGGAGGGGCCAAAGAAGCGCTCTTATAAAGAAGAAAAAGAATTAGAAGGTTTGGAATCTGAATTACCAGAATTGGAAAAACAGAAAAAAGATATTGAAGCGCAATTAGCAAATGGAACGGTTGATGCTTCTGCAATTGAAAAATTATCCTCTCAATTTAGTTTTATTACTAAAAGCATTGATGAAAAAACAATGCGTTGGTTAGAGTTGCAAGATTAGGTTTTGTTGATTAAATAAATTTTATAGAATAATTCTCATATTGTTAATTGCCGCGACCTTTAGGTCGAGGGAATAATTCATATAATGTATTGGCTTTAGCCAAAACACATTAATGAGAAATTAACATTGCGAAAAAATAGTGTTCGATTAGTTTGGGCTAAAGCACATACTAATAATCAAAAATTATCCTCGACCTAAAGGACGAGGCAATTTTATCTAATACTGATGAAATAAATATTCATTTTTATTATTTAGAGACCCTTGTAAGTTTTTTTCTTTCAATTTTTGTCTTGCGTTTGATTTGTGCGTTTCGATTTTAGGGTGAGGCATAACGTTTTCGCGGCTTGTTTTGTTTGGTGTTTAAAACAATGTCTACCGAAATATTACTGACAAAGCTAAATGTTTAATAGACATTTGCAAAGCGAAAATTAAAGAATTGTCTACCGCTTTTGCAAATGCCGAAGCCGCATGCCCAAATAGAACAAGCCGAGTGTTAGCGGTTAGGTTGTTAATTCCCTACTGCTTTAAACTCGGCGTCTTTTAATTGTTTTTTCAAATATGCACCAAGTAAAATAACTTTCGCTTGTGGTACGTCAAAAGTTTTTCCGTCTGCAACTTGAATTTGAATTGTTGATTTAGCAACATCTTGTCCGATTGCCCAATAATAAGCACCAGATATAAGTTCTGAACCGTCTAAAAGTTGGATGTTTTCGGATAACATGCAAATCCCCGCACCCGCTGGTGTCGGAGCTTTTGTCAATGAGCTAATATTTTCAAAAACCACCTGTCTACCGCTCGGGTCGAACGCTAATACTTTTACACCAGAAACTTCGTATGCGATTACTACTTCTCCTTCGTCAGTCATTAGTTCTTCTGCTGTCGGATAACTGTAGCAATTTTTGGCTTCGTCTAAGTCGAAGTCTTGACCGCCCGGAGTTATAACTGCGAACTTTGCTGTAGAATTAACGATGTAATAGCCAGCAGTGAAATTTTGCGAAAAAGCGATTGTCGTCCCGATAACCGCAGCCAATGTCATTATTTTTTTCATAGTATATATTTTTGGTTTAAAGATAATTATTTTTTTGGAACGTGTCACAACTTACCTCTAACTTACTTATATGAGTAGTTTTATTAGAGGAAGCGTACACATATTGTATTATTCCTCTAGGTTTTCTAATTAAATGACTTTTATAGTATTTAAAAATTACTTAATCCCATCAATACTCTTCATTACTTTTTCTTTTAACTCTTCTTTAAAGAGCAATAAGTTATTGTAAATAGTTGTATCCGCACTTCCTAAAATTTGTGCAGCTAGGATGCCTGCATTTTGTGCAGCGTTTAAGGCAACGGTTGCAACTGGTACACCGTTTGGCATTTGTAGAATAGATAAAATAGAATCCCAACCATCAATGGAGTTGCTCGATTTTACGGGCACCCCAATTACGGGCAAAGCTGTTAAAGAAGCCACCATGCCTGGTAAATGCGCTGCGCCACCTGCGCCTGCAATAATCACTTTAATGCCTTTGGCATGTGCGTTTGTTGCATAATCAAACATGCGCTCTGGTGTGCGGTGTGCCGAAACAATGGTTATTTCGTAAGGTATGTGTAATTTTTTTAGAAACTCTGCGGCTTCATTCATTACGCTTAAATCACTCGCGCTTCCCATTATTATTCCTACCATACTTAATTAGTTTTTAATTTTTAGTTTTTAATTTTTAATACTCACGAAAAATATTTGTAAGCTTATGCAATTACTTTAATTAAATCTTTTACAGTTATTGCTTTCTTTTTTGCTAGTTCTAAATCATCATCAATAATAGTGGCGTGTCCCATTTTACGAAAAGGCTTCGTGATTGTTTTACCATACAAATGTATGTAAACGCCTTTGTATTTAATCGCATCAATTAAGCCTTCATATTTGGCAGCGCCTTCATAATTTTTTTCTCCTAAAATATTAATCATCACCGCTGGTTTAATAATAGACGTATCACCTAATGGTAAATTTAAAATGGCTCTTAAATGCTGCTCAAATTGAGAAGTGATATTTCCTTCAATGGTTTGGTGTCCGCTGTTGTGCGGGCGTGGCGCCACTTCATTTACTAATACCTTTCCTTGTTTGGTTACAAATAATTCAACGGCTAAAATGCCAACGATGTTTAATTTTTCTGCAATTTTTATAGCAATGTCTGTAGCTTGTTTATCAATTGATTTTTTAATAGCAGCTGGAGAAAATAAAAATTCTACTAAGTTTGCTTCTGGGTTAAATTCACATTCAACAGCAGGAAAACATTTTGTTTCACCACTTTCGTTGCGCGCTACAATTACCGAAATTTCTTTATCAAAATCTACCAAACGTTCTAATACACTTGGTTCGTCAAAGGCTTGGTCAATTTTATTAGGATGCCCTAATTTTACAACGCCCTTACCATCATAACCGCCAGTGCGTAGCTTTTGAAAAAACGGAAAAAATGCAGCGTATTTTTCTATTTGTGTTTTGTTTTCAATTAAAAAGAAATCAGAACTAGGAATGTCGTTACGCTGGTAAAACATTTTTTGTAATCCTTTATCTTTTATAATTTCAATTACACTTGGTTGAGGAAATACTTTTTTACCTTGCTTTTCTAATTCTTTGAGTGCTTCAATATTTACATTTTCAATTTCGATGGTGATAATGTCTTTATCTTTTCCGAACTTTAAAACGGTGTCGTAATCGGTTAAGCTTCCTTTTGTAAATTCGTGAGCAATGGCTTTGCAAGGGGCATTTGCATCAGGATCGAGGCAACATACATATAAATTATAGTTTATTGCGCTTTGTATTAACATGCGGCCAAGTTGCCCGCCTCCGAGCACTCCAATTTTTAGTGTTGATGGTTCAAAATTTGTCACGATGTATAATATTGTTTTTGAAACTATTGTAAAAAAAAACCGCTTGGTAGCGGTTGTTTTATTTTTTAAGCCTCTTTTTTAGGAGCTGCTTTTTTAGGAGCTGCTTTTTTAGCTGTTGCAACCTTAGCTACTTTTACTTCTTTAACTTTTGGAGCTGCTTTTTTTGCTGAAGCTTTTTTTCTTGGTCTAACAACACCAAATGAACCCATTTCTATTTTACCGCGTCTTGATTTCGGATCTCCTTTTCCCATAATTGTATTTTTTAATTAATTTTATCAAAAATAGTATATTTTATTGCAATTTCAAATAGTTTTTTTATTTGCTTAAAACTTTTTATTAGCATTAAAGGGCTTTGTAGGTTTTTCTATAACCGTCAGTATTGATTTTATTTTTGGCAAATCTGCTAATAATTTTTTCGCCTCTTCAATTTCTTTATCATATTTTAATGCAGTTTCAACTCTACCTTTTTGAAAGCCAATGCGTGATGCAATTTCTTCTTCAATAAATTGTTTAATTTCTGGTTTAAAGCGCATTAAATCATCTTTTTTATTAAGATTCATTTTATTTAAAAGAGCGATATATTCTGTTTTAATGCTTTCATAGTATTTTTCTTTGGTAGCATCTTCTTGTAAATCTTCTAAAGCAAAGTCGCTTTGGGTTTTGT
>CAIYSA010000522.1 GCA_903928655.1 uncultured Bacteroidota bacterium | reverse complement strand
TTTTAAGTTGAATAAAATTACAGATGCTGTAAATTATTGGAACGAAGCAAAATTAAGCGGAGGAAACTCCGAAATATTAGACAAAAAAATAACTGATAAAAAATTGTATGAATAGAAGTAGGAATTTTAAATCAATTGTTTTACTAATAAGTTTAACGGGATTGTTGTTTTTTTCATGTAAAACAAAAAAACACACTCAGGCAGTTATTGAAACTCAAATTGGAGATACCCTTGATAAGTGTAGGTTACAATTTAAAACAGCAAAAAATTTATCGCGACATATAAAAGATAATGAATTAAAATTTGATTGGATTAATGCTAAAGCTGATGTGGAAGTTAATATTGATGGTGAGGATAATAAATTAGATATTATTGTAAGGGGTAGAAAAGATAGTGCAATGTGGGTTTCCATTAAAGCGGTTGGAGGATTAATAGATATTGCAAAGTTATTAATTACGCGCGACTCTGTAAAAATGGTAGTTTATGTAAAAAAGCAATTTTTTAAAGGAGATTTTAATTACATCAACGAAATACTAAATGCGGATTTAGATTTTGATATGATTCAAGCTGCTTTATTTGGAAATAGCGCTGATTTTTACGAAGATGATAATAAATTGAATCCTGTTATTGATCGTGAAAAGTGCCATTATTTGTTAAGTACCGAACGAAAACGTAAATTGAGACGTATAACAGCTAGACAAGACAGTTTAAAACGTTCTTTGCAAACAATGACTTTAATGAATGAAACCTTTAAAATCATAAATAATCATTTTATTGATGTTTCAACAAATAGAACTTTTAATGCTCAATACGATAATTTTTTGGCAAAAGACTCGGTTTTTGCACCACACGATGTTAATATTGAGATAAAGGCAGAGAAGAAAATAACCCTAAAAATTAACTATGTTCGCATAGATATAAATCAACCTCAAAAAATCTCATTATCAATACCTAAAAACTATGATCCAATTCCTATTAAAAAAGATAAACCTTAGTAAAGTAATTTACTTCATTTTCTTTTTTATTGGATTACAATCAAGTATTGTTGCTCAAACCAAAGCTCAGCAGCAATCACAAAAAGAATTACAAAATAAAAAAAATAAGTTGAATGATGATATCAAACAACTTAATATGCAATTAAGCCAAACAAAGGCAAGTAAAAAGTCGCAAATAAATACGATTGTCGTAATTAACACAAAGTTAAAAATGCGTGAAGAACTTATCGGAACAATAAACGATCAGTTATCTGAAATAAATGGGAGTATTAAACAAAATGTTACAGAAATAAATGTTTTAAAAAGCAACTTAGATAAATTAAAAGCTGAATATGCAAAAATGATTTATTTTGCTCAACGCAACCAAGATTCTTATACTAAAATTATGTTTTTGTTTTCTTCGGGTAACTTTAACCAAGCTTATATGAGAATTAAATATTTTCAACAATATGCCGCATTCCGAAAAAAACAAGCACAAGAAATTGTTGCCACTCAAAATGTAATTACAGGAAAATTAAATGAGTTGGAAGGACAACGCCATGAAAAAAATGTTTTACTTGGTAACGAAAAAGAACAAAAGCAACAACTTGATGGAGAAAAACAACAGCAAGAAATTGTGTTAAGTGAATTGCAACAGCAAGAACATGAATTAAAAAAAGAGTTAGAAAAGAAAAAACGCGATGCTGAAAATTTGCAAATAGCAATCCGGAAATTAATTGAAGCTGAAATAAGACGTAAGCTTGACGAGTCTATTAAAATAGCTAAGGACAAAGCAGAAAAATTAGCAAAGAGTGAAAAAAATAAAAATGAGATTAAGAATATAAAAAGCAAAACAGAAGTGAAACCAGTTGCTGTTAAAACTTATGCGCCCGAACTTACTGCAGAAGCAGAAGCAGTTGGTGCAGATTTTTCGAGTAGCAGAGGTAAACTACCTTGGCCAGTTGCAAAAGGTGTTATATGCCAAGGTTATGGCGAATATGAGCATCCTGCAATAAAAGGTTTTATAATGAACAATAATGGTGTCGAAATATGTGCAACTAAAGGATCTCAAGCAAGAGCTATATTTGGAGGTGAAGTAACAAGCATTGCAATTTCGCCAACTGGTGGAAAATTAATTATTATTAGACATGGAGAATATTTAAGTGTTTATATGAATATTGGTGAAGTGTTTGTTAAGCAAGGTGATAAAGTAACAATGAAACAAATGATTGGAACTATTCAGGATGAAGACGGTAAAACAAGCGTGAATTTACAAATTTGGAAAGGCCAAAAAACAATGGATCCTAGCGGATGGCTTTTTAACGGACGATAAAAAATAATTAGAAATATGAAACAACTTTTACTTTTACTAATTGTATTGTCAATACATACTATTGCACAAAACAAAAAACACATTTTATTAATGAATGGCGTTGCTCATATTGGAAATGGCGAGGTACTTGAAAATAGTTACATAGCTATTAATAATGGTAAAATTGAATTAGTGGCCGATGCTCGTTTAACCAAAATTGATATTTCGAAATTTGACACAACAATTAATTTATTTGGGAAACATATTTATCCTGGATTAATTGCACCAAACTGTATTATTGGTTTACAGGAAGCTGAAGCCGTTAGAGCAACTAATGATTATGCTGAGGTAGGAGAGTTTAATCCGCACATTAGAAGTTTAATAGCGTATAATACGGATAGTAAGATTTTAGAAACTGTAAAAGCAAATGGAGTATTGTATGTGCAATCAACACCTAGAAATGGCGTGTTGAGTGGTGCTTCTTCTGTATTAGCAACTGATGGCTGGAATTGGGAAGATGCCGTAATTAAAGTAGATGATGGTATTCATTTAAATTTCCCAATATCAATTCAAAAAAATGGGTGGTGGGCTGAGCCATTGCCTTCTGATAAAAATAATAAGTATACTGAAGAATTAAAATCATTAAAAACTTTTTTTGAAAATTCACTTGCCTATAGTAATACAGCTTCTCCAATTGAAAGTAATTTGAGGTATGAAGCGATGAAAGGTATATTTAATGGAAGTAAAACATTATACATACATACGGATTATGTAAAAGATATTATTACCGCTGTTAATTTTAGTAAGCAATTTAATATAGCAAAAACGGTAATAGTTGGCGGAAAAGATAGCTACAAAGTGACTACCTTGTTGCGCCAAAATCATATTGCGGTTATGTTAAATCGCTTACATGATTTGCCTGATTTGCCAGAGGCTGAAACTGATTTAATTTATAAATTGCCTTACTTGTTACAAAAAGATTCGGTTTTATTTTGTTTGCAAAATCAAGGAGATATGGAAGCCATGAATGCTCGTAATATTGCATTTTTAGCAGGAACAGCGGTAACTTATGGATTAACTAAAGAACAAGCATTGCAAAGCATTACTTTAAATAGTGCGAAAATATTAGGAATTGATAAATTAGTTGGAAGTATTGAAGTTGGTAAAATAGCTTCTATCATTGTTTCTGATGGCGATGTATTAGATATGAAAACTAACAACATTATTCTTGCCTACATTAATGGTAGACAATTAAAATTATCTAATTTTCAAAACGACTTGTATAAAAAGTATTCTGATAAATTTGGCATCAAAGAATAATTTTTCAAAATTAACCAATTTAAAAAATGCCTTATTAGTTATTCCTCAATTAAAGTTAAGTGATAAAGCATTATTTATTGGTAATATTTTTCAGTTTACAAATGTTTTTATTTTAAAAGTATGCAAATCTCTAACCGACAATTATTTTTAAATCATATAGCACAAGTTTCTCCAAAACCAATGGAACTTGAAATTAAACATGCTAATGGAATTTATTTATATGATGTAAATGAAAAACCATACATCGATTTTATTTCTGGAATTTCCGTAAGTAATGTTGGTCATTGTCATCCAAATGTTGTAAAAGCCATTCAGGAGCAGGCAGAAAAATATATGCATCTGATGGTTTATGGCGAATATATTCAATCTCCGCAAATTCAATTAGCAAAAACCTTAACTGATTTATTGCCGAAAAATTTAAACTCTGTTTTTTATACAAATTCTGGAACGGAAGCTACAGAAGGCGCATTGAAGTTAGCAAAACGTGTAACGGGCAAAACTGAAATTATTTGTTTCACAAACTCCTATCATGGCAGTACACATGGTGCATTAAGTGTAATGGGTAATGAAGAATTTAAACAAGCATTTCGTCCGTTATTACCAGATGTAAAAATTATACCATATAATAATATTGAAGAAGTTAAAAAAAATATTACTTCAAAAACTGCTTGCGTGATTCTTGAACCTGTTCAAAGTGAGACAGGATACACCGTTGCAGACAATCAATTTTTAAAAGCTATTAGAGAAAAATGTGATGAGCATTGTGCTTTATTAATTTTTGACGAAATACAAAATGGTTTTGGAAGAAGTGGAACGTTATTCGCATTTGAACAAACTGGGGTTATTCCAGATGTTTTGTTGTTAGCAAAAGGAATGGGTGGTGGTATGCCAATTGGTTGCATTGTGAGCTCTCAAAAACTATTAAATGAGTTTACATATAATCCTGTTTTAGGAAACATAAATACCTTTGGTGGAAATGCTGTTTGTTGTGCCGCATCACTGGCTTGCTTACAAACAATTGTGTCCGAAAAATTGGTTGATGGAATAGAAACAAAATCGAATTTAATTCGTTCACTTTTAAAACACCAAGCTATAAAATCTTTAAAAGGAAAGGGGTTAATGCTTTCTTTAGAATTTGATAATACTGATTTGAATTTTAAAATTATTGATACGTGTATAAAAAATGGATTAATTGTAGATTGGTTTTTGTTTAATACAAATTCAATGAGAATAACCCCGCCGTTAATAATAACGGAAGAGGAAATAAAAATAGCTTGCGCTATTATTCTAAAATCTATTGATGAAGTTGTTTTATTAGCTAATATATAAAGCATAAACATATTTGTCTCATCGAGCGAAGTCGAGATGTTATATTTGTTCTCGACTTCGCTCGACCTGACAGGTAGACTACTATGAATAAAAGTCAAAAATAATTTTATTTACTTAAATACAAATTCCTCTCACTATAAATATTTTGAAAATATTCGTCGTTTAGGTCATCAATAAAATAAATAGCTTCACCCGTACTTTTCATTTCAGGTCCCAATTCTTTTTGTACTTCAGGGAATTTATCATAACTAAATACTGGTATTTTTATAGCGTATCCTTTTTTCTTAGGAGCAAATGTGAAGTCTTTAACTTTAGCACCTAACATTACCTTTGTTGCGTAATTTACATAAGGCTCATCATATGCCTTTGCAATAAATGGAACCGTTCTACTTGCACGAGGATTCGCTTCAATGATATAAACAACCCCATCTTTTACAGCAAATTGAATATTTATTAATCCAACCGTTTTTAATGCAACTGCAATTTTAATAGTGTGTTCTTTAATTTGTCTTAACACATCCTCAGTTAATGAAAATGTGGGTAATACCGCAAAACTATCACCACTATGAATACCAGCTGGTTCAATATGTTCCATAATGCCAACGATGTAAACATCTTTTCCGTCGCAAATAGCATCAGCTTCAGCTTCAATAGCGCCTTGTAAAAAATGATCTAATAAAACTTGATTACCTGGTAAATCATGTAATAATTTTACAACATGTTGTTCTAATTCTTCTTCATTTATGACGATTTTCATGCTTTGTCCACCAAGCACGTAACTCGGACGAACTAACAACGGAAAGCCTAATGTTTTTGATAATGTTATTGCTTCTTCAGCATCTTCTATCACACCAAATTGCGGGTAAGGAATATTATTATCTTTTAGTAAATTAGAAAATGCCCCTCTATCTTCAGCTAAATCCAAAGACTTATAATCTGTTCCAATAATTTTAATTCCGTAACGTTCTAATTTCTCTGCTAGTTTTAGGGCAGTTTGTCCACCAAGCTGAACAATTACTCCTTCTGGTTTTTCATGTAAAATAATATCGTAAATGTGTTCCCAAAATACTGGCTCAAAATATAATTTATCAGCCGTACTAAAATCTGTACTAACGGTTTCGGGGTTGCAGTTTATCATAATGGTTTCATAACCCATTTCTTTTGCCGCTAAAACTCCGTGCACACAACTGTAATCAAACTCAATACCTTGTCCAATACGGTTTGGACCACTTCCTAAAATCACGACTTTCTTTTTGTCAGATCTAACACTTTCGTTTTCATCTTCAAACGTTGAATAATAATAAGGAGTTTTTGCTTCAAATTCAGCAGCGCAAGTATCAACCATTTTAAACACACGGTTAATGTTAAATTCTTTACGCTTACTGTAAACTTCACTTTCCAAGCATTTTAATAAATGAGCCATTTGCCTGTCGGCATAACCCATTTGTTTAGCTTCGTATAATAAATCTTTTGAAATTGTTTCTAGTTTAAATTTGCTAACCTCATTTTCAAGAGCAATCATTTGTTCAATTTGCTCTAAAAACCACATGTCAATACGTGTTAGTTTTTGAATGGTTTTGATTGAGATACCTAATTTCATGGCATCATAAATCATAAACAAACGATTCCAACTTGGTCTTTCTAATCCAGCTAATAATTCTGCCTGATTGGTATTTTCTTTTCCATCAGCACCTAAACCATTACGTTTAATTTCTAAACTCTGACAAGCTTTTTGTAATGCTTCTTGAAAGCTACGGCCAATTGCCATTACCTCACCAACCGATTTCATTTGGAAACCTAATTCGCGATTACAGCCTTTAAATTTGTCGAAATTCCAGCGTGGTATTTTTACGATAACGTAATCTAAAGTTGGTTCAAAATAGGCAGAAGTAGATTTAGTTATTTGATTAATTAATTCATCAAGTTGATAGCCAATAGCTAATTTACTTGCAATACGAGCAATAGGATAACCGGTTGCTTTACTAGCTAATGCTGATGAGCGCGAAACACGTGGATTTATTTCAATCGCTATGATATCTTCTTTTTCATCATCACTCACAGCAAATTGCACATTACATCCTCCAGAAAAATTACCGATACTACGCATCATTTTAATTGCCATCGTACGCATTTTTTGATACGTGCTATCGCTTAAGGTTTGCGCTGGCGCTACTGTAATACTATCGCCAGTGTGCACACCCATTGGATCAAAATTTTCTATCGAACAAATAATAGCAACATTATCATTCTTATCTCTTAATAATTCTAATTCATATTCTTTCCAACCTAAAACTGCCTTATCAATAAGGACTTCATGTATTGGCGAAGTTTGTAAACCTCTATTTAATAAAGCATCATAATCTTCTTTATGGTAAACAACGCTTCCGCCACTTCCACCAAGTGTAAACGAAGGACGAATCACTAAAGGAAATCCAAACTCTTGTGCAACTGATTTTCCTTCTAAAAATGATTTTGCAATTTTACTTGGTGCCATTGCAACGCCAATTTCATTCATTCTTATACGAAATAAATCACGGTCTTCGGTAACTTTTATGGCGTCAATATCAACACCAATCATTTTTACATTATACTTTTTCCAAATTCCCATATCATCGCATTTCAATGCTAGATTTAAGGCGGTTTGCCCACCCATTGTAGGAAGTACGGCGTCAATTTGGCGTTCTTCTAAAATTTTAATTATCGATTTTACTTCTAATGGCAATAAGTAAATGTGATCAGCAGTTACTTTATCCGTCATAATTGTTGCCGGATTTGAATTAATCAATGTTACTTCAATTCCTTCTTCTCTTAAGCTTTTGGCTGATTGTGAACCTGAATAATCGAATTCGCAAGCTTGACCAATAACAATAGGGCCAGAGCCAATAATTAAAACGGATTTTATAGATGTGTCTTTCATAGTTTTGAGTTACATTTTAATTTTTAGATGAGAATTTATCAACTAAAAAAACAAACTTTGTAAAGATACAGTAAGGCTAGGTAATTTCTATTTTAAGATATTCACATTTTATGAGAAATTGATGGATTAAATAAGGATAATTTGATTTGACTTTTAGTTAATAGTTTTGGTGATTTATTATTTTTTTAGTTATCATAAACGAAATACCTAATATAAAATATTATAATCCTATTATTAAACCAATACTTTCATATTTACTTTAAAATTGAATTCAATTATTATAATGAATTCTAAAAATAAAAAACCCTAAACTATTTCTAGTAAAGGGTTTATGATTTTAACTGGCGGAGAAATAGGGATTCGAACCCCAGGAACCTCACGGTTCAACAGTTTTCAAGACTGCCGCAATCGACCACTCTGCCATTTCTCCAGAGGGCGTAAAATTAGTATTTTTTTTGTTATAGCACAATTTTTTTTACGATTTTTTTAGTAAATTTAAAAAAAGTTTACATCCCCTAAAATTTGTAAATTTACCGAGATGAAATTTATTTGCCTTGCTTTAATCCTTTGTGCCTCTTTAATTGGTGTTTCAAACGTTACCGTTTACTTCAATTACGGCGTTTTTAATTCGGTTAATTCTAAATCTTTTTTAGAAACTTACATGACTATTTCCGGAAATAGTGTAAAATACCTTCCAAAAACTGGGGGATTGCAGGCAAGTGTTACAATTTCTTGGAAAATTTCGAAAGGAACTGAGGTTGTGAAGAAACTTTCATATAATTTATTAAGTCCTAAATCAACCGATTCTTTAAACTTACCTTCATTTATTGATAGCCAACGCTTTTTTATACCAAATGGCGATTATACTGTTGAATTTGAAATTATTGACAATGCTTTTCCAGAACAAAAAACAACGCATGCCGAAAAGATTAAAATTTTATTTAATCGCGATAAGAGAATAGACGCCTCTGATATCCAAATTTTAGAGTCTTTTACTAAAAGTACCATTTCAAATAATTTTACTAAAAGCGGATATGAATTGGTTCCTTATACCATTAATTATTTTCCTAATAATAAAAACACGTTAAAGTTTTATTTCGAAAGTTATAATGCTGATACGTTGCTCGGAAATAATTCGAAGTTTGTTTATACATATTATGTTGAGAATAGTGAAACACTTTCAAAACTTAATAAATTAACTGGTTTTCAAAAGCAAAAGGCAAATAAAGTAAATCCGTTATTAGCACAATTTGATATTTCTACATTGCCT
>CAIYSA010000521.1 GCA_903928655.1 uncultured Bacteroidota bacterium | reverse complement strand
TTCCATATTAAATTTTGTCTAACCAATTGATTAACCAAATCAGAATATGTATTTGTTTCGATTAAGCAAAATGTTTTATTAGAAATATGCTCAAGCACATTTGAATTTGGTTCTTTGCTTTCTTTTAATTTATAGTAACCCCAAATAGCAAATGCTAAAGAGATAGATAAAAAGAGGTAAAAGACTATTTTTTTAAAAAAATCCACATTCTAAATTACATTTAATTAATCAGTTGTTTTGCCAATTTTTAGTGGAGTTATTAAACCTTCGTTGTGAATTGATAAGAAGAATATGGGGTTGCAAATAGGATACTTAAAGTTCAAAATCTATCAATTTTAATTGCTGTATGTTTTTAGCACCAAATTTATTTTGCCAATATTCCGCTAAATAAATTTGCTCTGGTTGAGATGGAGTAGGTATTAGTATAAGTTTTGATTTGCTGAGGTGATGTAAATCCATTAATGTACTATAACCACTTCTACAAACAATTGTATCGGAATTAGTAATAAGTTGAGATAGTATTTTAGAATTCGGTAAATCAAAAACCGTTATGTTTTTTGAGAGTTTAGTTTCTAAGCTCAAATTGGTTCCTCTTATCAGACACACTTTTTTATTAGTTTTAGCTGCATTTTCAATTAATGTATTTTCAAATGAAGTTCGGTGTGGTTCAGGACCAGAAACGAGAAACAAATAATCAAAATTTAATTCATCTGATTCGTTTTTTTCTAATCTTGATAATGGTCCAATGTAGCTTGTGTTTTTAAAAGGACTAGGGTGCGATAATTTACCTGCTAATGATTGTTGGTTATTATCGTAATCCGGAATCCAAACTCGATTGTAATTTTTAATATAATAATGATGTATTTTATTTGCTAAAAATGAAAATATACCTGCTTGTATATTTACTTGATGTGTGATGTAAACAGTTTCAATATCCTTATTAAAAAGGCCTAAGCGGTTGTCGCTAATCACAACCTCAATTTTATTTTCTTTAATTAGATGCTTTAATTGCTCGTTTTCCTTTTTTATTACTTTTTTTATTCGTGGAAAATTCAATAATAATTTTAGGGTTAGCGAATGTTTTTTTGAATAGGAAATATTATAAGGCTCTAAATCTATTTTTTTTAAATTAGGAAATTCATCATCAAAAATTAATTTGGTTAATGGTGTTACTCCCAAAATTATAGTATTATTCAGAATTAGTTTTCTTATTAAAGGCACGCAGCGTGTTGCGTGTCCTAATCCCCAATCTAATGGAGCAATAAATATGATTTTATTTTTATACACAATTAAGCAATTAAAATTAATCAAAATAAATTAATGAGTAAATTTACTTTGTGATAGAGCATTTTTCGGATCATATCCAAAGTATATTAAAAACCTTACCTGAATCTCCGGGTGTTTATCGTTATTATGATATCGATAATAATTTATTGTATGTAGGAAAAGCAAAAAATTTAAAAAAACGTGTAAGTTCCTATTTTTCTAAAGAACACGATACTTTTAGGCTTCGCTTAATGGTTAAAAAAATTGTTGACATTAAAACGGTTAAAGTGGATACTGAAATGGATGCTCTCATTTTGGAAAATAATTTAATTAAAAGTTTAACGCCCAAGTATAACATCATGTTGCGTGATGATAAAACCTATCCTTGGATTGTAATTAAGAATGAGCCATTTCCACGTGTGTTTCAAACAAGGCAATTAAAAAAAGATAATGACGAATATTATGGACCTTATCCATCTTTAACAACCATGTATATTTTACTTGATTTAATAAAAAGTTTATACCCTTTACGGTCGTGTACTTTAGATTTGTCAGAGGATAATATTAATAAAAAAAAGTATACTGCTTGTTTAGAATTTCAAATTGGTAAATGTAAAGCACCATGTGTTAGCAAGCAATCATTTGCCGAATATGATAACAGTATCAAGCATATCCGTCAAATTATAAAAGGTGATATAAATTTTGCAATAAAGGATTTAAAAAATCAAATGCATGAAAGTGCTGATAATTTAGAGTTTGAGGCTGCTGGCATTTTAAAAAAGAAAATTGAATTATTAGAAAAGTATCAAAGTAAGTCAACCATTGTTCATCCTTCAATTACGGATACGGATGTATTTTCAATTATTAGTGACGATAAAGTGGCTTACGTTAATTACTTTAAAGTAATGAATGGTACGATTATTCAAGCACAAACATTAGAGTTGAAAAAGAGGCTAGAAGAAAGTGATGAAGAAATGCTGGTGTTTGCAATCAATGAAATTCGGACGCGTTATAATTCATTAAGTAAAGAAATATTTGTTCCTTTTGAACCAGAGTTTGCTTTTGAAAATGCAAAATATGTTATTCCGAAAATCGGAGATAAGAAACACTTACTCGATTTGTGTTTTAAAAATGCGGAGCTTTATAAAAAAGAACGAGAAAAGCAATTAGCAATCATTGATCCTGAAAGGCATACCGATCGCATCATGCAACAAATGATGAAGGATTTGCGCATGAAAGTTGAGCCACGTCGGATTGAAGGATTTGATAACTCAAACATTCAGGGTGATTATGCTGTGAGTGCAATGCCCGTTTTTATTGATGGCAAACCTGCAAAAAAAGAATACAGACATTACAATGTAAAAACAGTTGTTGGGCCTGATGATTTTGCCACTATGGAGGAAGTTATTTTAAGACGCTATTCGCGAGTATTAGAAGAGAAATTACCAATGCCTCAGCTTATTGTTATTGATGGTGGTAAAGGACAATTAGGTGCAGCTATAAATAGTTTGCGTAAGTTAGATTTAATGGGAAAAGTTACTGTAATTGGCATTGCAAAGCGTTTAGAAGAAATCTATTTTCCTGGCGATTCGGTTCCAATGTATTTAGACAAGCGTTCAGAAACACTTAAAATCATTCAACAAATTCGTGATGAGGCTCATCGTTTTGGTATTACACATCACCGTAATAAACGAAGTCGCGAAACCTTTAAAACAGAATTATCTGAGATAAAAGGAATAAGTGATAAAACGGGTCAAAAATTATTGACTGAGTTAAAATCTGTTAAAGGAATAAAAGAAGCGACTCTTGCCGAGTTGGCTTTAATTATTGGTAATTCGAAAGCTAATTTAGTGTATGAATTTTTTAAATCTCAAATTAGCTAATTTTTTTGGAGCTTTTTCCTGCTTTGCGTTTCAATCTTTTTTTGTTTTGATGGCAAAACAAAAAAAGGATTTTCACTACAATCAGGGCTATTAATTCGATGGATTTTTAAATAATTTCATTATTAAATTGCTTTGCCAATTTACTTCTAATTCTTTCTTCTGGCGTTTGAACTTCATAAATAAATTTACTAGTTTCTTCAATCCACATTAAAATTTCTTCCAAGCTTTTTTGTTGATGGACTTTTATCTGCTCATCAGTAACTGTGTAATGGAAGCCTTTATTGGCATTTTCTAGCTTTGGTTTAATTTCCATTTTTTATTAATTTAGAAAGTAATAAAATGTCGTTTTGGTCTTGAATTCGATTAGCATATTTTTTTAAATCAATTAAATTCTCAACACTCACTAAATAAATGATGGTTTCTCCCAATTTTCTTTCTGTTTTGTTTTTCCAAAGTTCATTAAATTCAATGGGTGTGTCAAGCAACACATCTATATTCATATAGCCAGCTAATGAATTAAAATAAGAATATGCTATTAGGTTTTTTTCTTTAATTATTTTTAATCTCTCTTCTTTTTTTACAAAAGAATTTATTGATAATGGAATAACAGATTGAAACAATAAGTGTTTAGTTGCGTTTTCAAAATTTAAGATATTTGTTTCGTCGAAATCTAATAACAAATCAATATCAGCAGTCATTCTTGGAATTCCATAAATGTTTACTGCTAATCCTCCGCAAACAAGGTATCTAACCTGGTATCTGTTTAGTATATCAAATATTTTTTTGATTTCCATACTCTAATTTAAACAATTTTTTCGGTATTTGATTCTATGTTAAAGAAATGATATATTATTTTAGCCTATT
>CAIYSA010000520.1 GCA_903928655.1 uncultured Bacteroidota bacterium | reverse complement strand
AGCAATTCCAACACCCGATTTTTACATTGAGAAATTAGTATGTGATTTAAATACTGATATGCAGTTTGTAAATACTACAGGAACTGCAACTAGTTACCTATGGGATTTTGGAGATGCTCAAACAAGTGTGGCTGAAAATCCGATGCATGCTTATACAAAAAGCGGAAAGTATACGGTTACTTTAATTGCTAGCAATCCAAATGGTGCTGATACTTTAGTAAAAAATAATTATGTTGAAGTGTATACAAATCAGACTAAAGCAACTAGCTGTGCTGGTGTTGTGGCCGATCCATTGAGTAATAATTCTATATACAATGTGAGTTTAGCTGATTTAAATAATAGTTCATCGAATGCTGTAATCGAAGGTGGTTACGTAGATTTTACATGTAAAAGAGCCATTGTCGAAGCGGGTAAAACCTATCCAATGACCATTACCACTAATTCAGCTGGATCTGTATTTACCAGGGTATTTATTGATTTTAATAATGATGCCGCATTCGATACCAGCGAAGAAGTTTTTAAAACAGATTTAACAGTTAAAACGCATGAAGGGAATATTACCATTCCAATTAATGCGATATTAAACACACCGCTTCGCATGCGCATTCGATCGGGCAGGGCATCGGGTAATATTCCGAGCGACCCATGTGGAACCATTAAATTTGGCCAAATAGAAGATTATTCAATCGTGATTAAGCCAGCAACAGGAATTGCAATGCAACATTTTCAAACTATATCTGCCTATCCAAACCCGGCTACTGAAGTCTTAAACATTGCTAATCCATTGGCTTTGCAAGCTTCTTGTACTTTGATAGATTTATTTGGTAAAGTGGTTTTTGAAGGAGCACTTTCGAGCGAATTAACACAAATTCCTACAACAAATTTTGCAGCGGGTGTTTATTTTTTAAAGATTGCAAACAATACAGGTTCACAACATATCAAAATTGTATTGAAATAAATGTGGCAAGTTTGGCTGTTTGTACAGGAGGGATTTTTTCATATAGTATCTCTTGATAGTCTAGATCATTTGCTTTTTTTACTGGCATTGGTTGCTATATATACTATAAAAGATTGGAAAAAATTATTGATAATGGCTACTGCCTTTACCATTGCTCATGCCATTGCTTTGATGTGCAGTATTTTTAATTTGCTGCTAATTCCAAACGAAATAATAGAATGGTTAATCGCATTGACCATATTTTATACATGTATAGAGAACTTGTTTTTGCCAAACTTTAAAAGTGCCAAAGTATATAGTGTAGGGGTTTTCGGCTTTATTCATGGCATTGGATTTTCGCAAGTATTGCGGAGCCTTTTTACCCGAATGAATTATAATCCTTGGCAAACTTTATTGCCATTTAACCTTGGAGTAGAGTTGGGGCAATTGTTGGTATTGGCTTTATTTTTATTGATAATTACATTCAGTACTAAAATTGAAATTTTAAGACCTAAATTACGTAATCAACTCATTTCTATTCCAGTGGCAATGATGTCCTTTTATTGGTTAATACAAAGAAATATTTTTTAATAGATCAAATTTTTATGAAAATTAAATTACTGAATTACTTGTTTTTTGGAATCTTCATTCCATTTCAATTATTGGCTCAGAACAATTATGACAAGAGCAAATTTCATCAATTAGAAGATTGGTGGCCAACTGCAAATGAATATAGAAATGGCGCAGGTGCACCAGGTCATGCTTATTGGCAGCAAAAAGTGGATTATGTAATTGACGTAAATTTGAATGATGAAAAACAAGAGTTAAGCGGTTTCGAAAAGGTTACTTATACGAACCATTCGCCAGACGCGCTTGGCTATTTGTGGTTGCAATTAGATCAAAATATTTTCGATCCCAATTCTATGACTTATTTGACAGAAACTAAAGATCAAATGAGTAATATGAGTTTTGATGGAATGAAATATATTTTCAGAAATGAGTTTGAAGGTGGATATAAAATCCTATCCTTAAAAGATAATCAGGGGAATAATTTAAAATACACCATTGTCAATACTATGATGCGTATTGATTTAGCTAGTCCATTACAAAAAGGCGAAAAGTTTGTATTCCAATTAAAATGGAATAATAAAATCAACAATACTAAATTTAATGGTGGTCGAGGCGGTTGCGAGTATTTTCCAGAAGATAAAAATTACCTCTACGAAATGGCGCAATGGTTTCCGCGCTTATGTGTATACGACGATGTAGATGGTTGGCAGCATAAACAATATT
>CAIYSA010000519.1 GCA_903928655.1 uncultured Bacteroidota bacterium | reverse complement strand
ATAATAACCGTGATTGGTTTAATGAGCATAAAGATGAGTTTATCAAAGAACAAAATCACATCGAAAAGTTTGCTGATGCTTTGTTAATAGAGTTAAATTCTCATGATGTCATTGAAACACCAACGGGTAAAAAATGTTTGCATCGTATTTACAGAGATATCCGATTTTCAAAAGAAAAAACACCTTATAAAACAAATTGGAGTGGCAGTTTCAAAAGAGCTGGAAAACAACGCAGAGGTGGGTGTTATTTTCATTTAGAGGCTGGAAATAGTTTTATAGCTGGTGGATTTTGGTCGCCAAACCCAGAAGATTTGAAACGAATCCGAGATGATTTTGCTTTTGATGATAAACCAATTCGAAAAATATTAAAAAGTAAAACGTTTGTGTCAACTTTTGGAACCATGCAAGGCGAACAACTAAAAACAACACCAAAAGGTTTTGATGCTGAAAATTCTGCAATCGATTTATTACGGTATAAACAATTTTTAATCATTCGGAAATTTAATGATAAAGAAGTGTTAGATAAAAACTTTTTAAAAGAGGCGAATCAAACATTTAAAAATATGCGGCCATTTTTTGATTATATGAGCGAAGTTTTAACTACGGATATTAATGGAATTGAGATTTAAGGAATTTGATTATACTAAAGTTTCAACATTTGTGCAGGCTCCATTTTCGCAAACATAACATTTAAGTTTATCTTTAAATACGGATGATTTGTAAATTGATTTCCCTAAAAGCATTCGCAAGCATTCTTGAATTCCTTCTATAATACTTGGATGTGGGTGCATCATATCTGCTAATTCTCGTATGCCTTGGTTGGTATGTATTAAATAGGCCACCGCTTGTATTGCAGAACTGGCGTGCTCTCCAACACAACGCATTCCTAAAATACGCATGCCATTATCATTAGTTACAATTATTTTAAAAAAGCCCTTTGTTTTTCGCATAGCAATAGCGCGGGCATTTGTGCTATAATCTAATTTAACAACCTTATGTGCTAATCCTTTTTTTACACAATCTTGCTCGCTCATTCCTACGCTTGCTACTTCTGGATTTAAAAACATAATAGTAGAAATATTTTTGTAAGATAAAGGTTTTATAGTTGATCCAAACATACGAACTACAGCATGCCTTGCTTCACGTTCTCCAACATTTAATAATGCTATATCTGTTGTAACATCTCCTGCTACATAAATATTACTAATGTGAGTTTGTGTATCATCATCCCAAATACTACCCTTTTCATTTAATTTTACACCAACAGATTCTAAATTTAAATCTTCAATATTTGGAATTCTTCCAACTGAAACTAATGCTTTTTCAACTCTTAAAACTTCAACGTCACCATCTTTGTATTGCAATTCATATTCAACTTGTCCATCTTTTATTTCCATCTGTTTTAGTGATGCTCCATGATGAATTACAGCTCCTTGTTTTTCTAAATTTTCACTCACAACATTAGCTACATCCTCATCTTCAAAAGGTAAAATCCGATCTGCTTTATCAATTAAGTATACTTTTGTTTTTCCTAAATTCGAAAAAATGGTAGCAAATTCGCATCCTATAACACCAGCACCTAATACAACTAAACTTTTTGGTAATTCAACTAGGTTTTTCACTCCATCGCTTGTCATAATAATATGCTCATCAATAGCAATGTGAGGTAAATAACGTGGTCTGCTTCCTGATGCAATTAATATATTTTCGGCAGTTACAATTTTAATTGTTCCATCCTCTTTTTTTATTGAAATAGTATGTTTGTCAATAAATGAAGCTAAGCCTTTTTCATAACTCAATAAATTGTCTGTTTGTTTTTGTAATAATTGTAAATGAACCGTCATTTGTGTTTTACGTTCAAATACTGATTCTTTTAGCGTTTTAACAATATCATCATAATTTACTTCATAGTTTGGAATCATTTCTCGAATGGAAGAAATTTTTTGAGAGTATTCCCATAAGGTTTTTGAAGTTAATACACCATTATATATTCCAGCACCACCAAGACGTTTTTTTTCGATGATTAAAACCTTTTTACTAAAATCAATTGCTCGCATAGCCCCTGCATAACCACTT
>CAIYSA010000518.1 GCA_903928655.1 uncultured Bacteroidota bacterium | reverse complement strand
TGATTTCTTTACCAAAAAGTAATTCTAGGCCTTGAATAAATCCCATTGCACGTTCTTTAACTACTTCCGTATTGGTTATTTCAGTTCTTTTATCGCTTTCGTCAGTCCTAATTATTTGTTCTGACGTGATAGTGGAGCCATTTACCAGAGTATTCACCAACTGCTTTGCTTTCATAAATGCAACTTTATCTCGCATTTCAGTAGAAGTATATTTTAGATTTTCTAAAGTTATCGTACTTACAATATATTTATTACTTGGTGCAGAAATAATACGAGCCCCATCAATACTTTTTTTCTTGATAATCTCAGTGATGAATTCTTCTAGCGTTGTACATAAGAAAAGATAAGTATTTTGATTACCCTTTTCAATTCTATCAATCATTTCAAACTTTATACATGGTTCGGCGAAACCTTGTTCTGCAATAACCTGAGCTTTTGATTGTGCTTTTAAAACTACGCTAAGTACTGAGTCTTTGGAAATATTCATTAATGTAAGAGCTACTGTGTAATAATTTCCTGTTTCACCTTCTAATTTCTTTACTCCTTCAAAGGGAGATGAATTATAAACACGCTTTATAAAATTAATAGCCGTAGTTTTTCCCTCATTGAATGATTGTGAATAAGATTTTGTTGAACAATAGCATAGTAAGATTAAAACTATATATTTATTAATCTGCTTCATTTATTGGATTGAAATTTGTAGTTATTTGATTAAAATATTCCTTTACATCACTTTCAATGCTCATTCTAAGAGACCCATTATCATTAAAAGTTACTTTATCTTTGCTATTTATTGTATACTCCGAAATAAAATACCCATGTAAATCAGTAGGTATATTCTGCGGTAACGGCTCTCCTTTTTTACAAATTAAATAAATGGATAGATATTCATTATCATTGGATAGAGCCAAAGCATATCCCAATTCCAACATAACATTAGGATTTTTATCGGTAATATCAAAAATGACTACTTGTGTATTTTTAATTTTAGTAACTATACTATCAAGAATTGATCTTCCTGCCGATGACCTGAGTCTTCTATAATTAATATTATATTTTAATTTCTTGCCATTTTTTCCATCAAACCTATTAATTATATCATCGCTAACTTGCTTAATTGCAAGCTTTGCGTTTTTTGAACTCCATTGATAGCCTCCAGAGATTGTAAATTGATTTTTCATGGTTGATAATCTGAGTTTGTTTGATTAAACTTTGATAAATAGTTAAAACGCCCTCACAGCCCGAACATTGTATTCATTGGCCTTAATATGAAACTCTTGTCCGCCATTACTGAAGGACTGAACCCATATGTAGTAGTCATTTATTCTATTATTAACGTAGAGCTCGGTGGAACTACAATATCTGAACTCATAGTACGTTACAAAACCGCCAACTCCGAGCTTTTTCAAATTAACATAAAGCGCATTTAATTCTTCTTTTGTAGGTAAACGCCAATCACTATATCCATTTAATATCAATTCATCACATGCAGTTTTGGCTGAATTCCAATCAATATCCCCTAAATCTGTGATTGCTGCAACTAAACCATGCCCATCTTTTTCATAAACAACAAATCCACCATGCTTAAATTGCGATGTAACTCCTCTTGGTTTAACTGTATAACCAGTCATTTTTTCAATTTGTGCAAGCGTTCTTTTATCCTGCCATGAAAATACAGCAGCTCGTTGGCCTGTAGTTAAAAAATTAATAGTTTTAATATTATTGTCATAGTTCCCACTAGTATTAAATTTATGAATCTGTCCTTCACCATTACCATATGATTCATCCATACCAGATTGCACGGCAAATGAACGAGTGTAAAATTCCCAATTACTTGTAAGTGTGTTTAATGCATTTATACTTCCTTGCTTTCTCAAATAAAAAGTTTTTGTAACTCCGTTGTAATTAATGACAACAGGGAAAACGGCTTTATTTAAACTTTTATAGCTTGTGACTTCTTCTGATGAAAGGCTTAATGCTGCTAGTGTTTTAATACAATAGTTTGCACAAAAGTCGATGTTTTTATTAGTAGTGGCTGTAACCATTAATGGTATTTCCCAATTTTTACTTTCTGCGTCTAACGATTTAGGGTCACTACTTTTAATTGCATAATCAAAAGAAATTTGCATTGGCTCATGAAGTAATCCTACCATTTCGCTAACTGCTTTAATTTCACCTTGCTCATTTAATAATTGTTGTTTAATATTTATAGCAAATAGGCCGCCTTTAATTT
>CAIYSA010000517.1 GCA_903928655.1 uncultured Bacteroidota bacterium | reverse complement strand
ATTTTTCTTGGTCAATACAGCCAATTCATATCCTGCTTGCTTTTGTTGCACAAGCAATTCTTTGACATATAATTCCATTCCGCCAAATGCATCAGAACATATAAAATGTAATAATTTCATAAGCTATTAATGCATTAAAAGTAAATAACAAAGAGCACATAACAAAAGGCTAATTACTAAACTGTGAGTAGCAAATAGCCATACCATTTAAAACAATAAAATATTTTTTGTAAAAAGTTATTTTATTTACATAGATTTGCAGTAACGTTAGAAAGTAAAAAACAATTAGTACACATTTTAAAAGACATCTATCTCTTTATTATCCCTACCCTATTGTTTAAGCTTCGATCTGTAATGGAATCAATTTTATATTGATAAACAGATGCTACGTTAATTTTAAAATATGTTTTTGTTCATCTTAAAAATAAAATAAAATGGGAATTTTAAATTTCTTCAAAACCCTCTTAGGTAAAGCTAATGTAGATGTTGACTCATTAGTAAACAAGGCAGAAGGCATGACAGGCAGTGCATTAGAAAAAGCAAAATCTGCAGCTTCCCCTCTTACCGACAAAGTAGAAGGCTTTGCAGAATCTGCAAAAGCTAAACTTAACGAATATGTTCCTCAAGCAGGAGACATGATTGAAAATTCATTGTCAGCTGCAAAAGACAAAATGAGTGAACTCGGAAGCAAAGCGGGAGAAATGGCAAAAGATGCTGTTAATACCGTAAAAGAAAAACTATAGTAATCGTATTCTAGCTTTCTTTTATTGTTTAGTCTACAAATAAACTAAAGGTTGTTTTTAATAAGTTACTATTCTAATTGAATCAGGTGCTTACTTAAATTGTTATGTAAATAAGGGAAGTAAATGATAGCTGAAATAATATATACACCTAATATAGTTTAACTTATAAATCAAAAAATTATGAATAAAAGATTGTATTGTAATACGTGTGGTGAATATATTGGCAATTGCGAACATAGCATGGGTGAAATGGGTTCGTTCACTAAAACAGGAACATGTAGTAATTGTAATAATCGATATTATGTCACCTGTGATACCAATTGCTATGAAGAGCACAGTAATAATGCATATACCACAAAACTAAGCCTATCTGAAGATGGTAAAACATTGCTAGATGATAATGGCATTGTAGTTGCTCGGTTCAATTTAGACGTGGTTGTACAAGCTGCTGATAAAAGTACTCCACTAAAGCTACCTGGACATTTACATTGTGTAAATGAGTGTATTGCTTGGGATGCTAATGGAAAATGCGTTAGAACATATCGCAATTGTACTTGGGTTTTTGATCCCATGTAATAACTAAAAGCAAACAAAAAAGCCACCTATAGCAAGGTGGCTTTTGTTATGTTGGGTCGGTATTAAAAGTTAGTTTATATCTTGTATAGATCTTAAATAAAACTAAACAAGCCTCAGACTAATCTGAGGCTTTTAAAATAAATATGGCAGCTACCTACTCTCCCGCATTGTTGTGCATTACCATCGGCCATGAGGGGCTTAACTTATCTGTTCGGAAAGGGTAGAGGTTAACACCCTCGGCAATACCACCATAAGAACTTGTGTTGTTTTTTATCGCGCTAGCCGTAGCCAGGGCACAACATAAATATTGTGACATATCAGTGAAAGCAATCTCCGTAATATTAATATTTTATAAAGCTTACGTGCAATTAGTACTACTCGGCTTTGATGTTACCACCTGTATACCTATAGCCTATCAACGTCATAGTCTTTGACGGCACTTAAAAGTAAACTCATCTTGAGGAAGGTTTCGCGCTTAGATGCTTTCAGCGCTTATCCTGTCTGTACAT
>CAIYSA010000516.1 GCA_903928655.1 uncultured Bacteroidota bacterium | reverse complement strand
TTTATTATTTTTATTATTTTGTTTTATTAATGGAAAGTATAATAATAAAAATTCAAATTTGTTGGCCTGTTTAATTTGCATCGTATTATTATCATTTTTATTAATAGGTTTAACCACCACAGTAACAGGTGCAATTGTGAGGTATAAGGTGCCATTTCTACCTTTTTTATTAATGATTCCCTTATTGGTTTTGGATGCAGATAAATTGAAACGCTATTCAATAATAAAACGATTTGTAGATACTAAATGATAATTTGTATATTTATCTGTATTTCAAAATTGATTAAACTTATATGAATTTTAATAATTTATTTCGTAAAAAAAACATTGCACATATCTTAGCAAAAGCTGAAAGTGACAGTAAACTGCATGGTGGATTATCAAAACATTTAGGTGTAAAAGATTTAACAGCACTTGGGATTGCTGCCATTATTGGCGCTGGTATTTTCACTACTATTGGTCAGGCAAGTGCTGATGGCGGTCCTGCAGTTATTTTTCTATTTATATTTACAGCTATCGCTTGTGGTTTTGCCGCATTTGCTTATGCTGAATTCGCGAGTATTTTACCTGTATCTGGAAGTGCTTATACATATAGTTACGTTGTTTTTGGTGAGTTATTTGCTTGGATTATTGGTTGGGCTCTTATTATGGAATATGCAATTGGTAATATTACAGTTGCAATTGGTTGGAGTGGCTATTTTACTGGGCTACTTGGCAGCATGGGTTTACATTTGCCAGAATGGATGACAATAGATTATTTATCTGCATCTAATGGATATAAAGATGTTGTAAGTGAATTGTCAAATGGAAAATTATTGTCTGATTTAAGTTTCAATGCTCAAGAGGCTTATTTAGCGTGGACGAGCGCTCCAACTATTTTCGGGTTTCATTTAATTGCTGATTTACCTGCTTTATTAATTATATTTTTAGTTACATGGTTAGTTTATAGAGGAATAAAAGAATCAAAAAATGCAAGTAACGCAATGGTAATTATTAAACTTGCTGTTGTTTTATTGGTAATAGCAGTTGGGGCATTTTATGTTGACACTGATAACTGGCATCCTTTTGCGCCAAATGGAGTAGGAGGGATCTTGAAAGGTGTATCCGCTGTGTTTTTTGCATATATTGGATTTGATGCAATCAGCACAACTGCCGAAGAGTGTAAGAATCCTCAAAGAGATTTACCAAAAGGTATGATGTGGGCAATTATTATTTGTACTGTTTTATATGTTATTATCGCTTTAGTTTTAACGGGTATGGTTAATTATAATGACTTAGCTGTAAATGATCCTTTAGCTTTTGTTTTTGAAAAGTTAAATTTAAAATGGATGTCGGGCATAATTGCAGTGAGTGCAGTTGTTGCAATGGCTAGTGTTTTATTAGTTTTCCAATTAGGGCAACCACGTATTTGGATGAGTATGAGTAGAGATGGATTATTGCCAAAACGCTTTTCTAAAATTCATCCAAAATTTAATACACCATCTTTTGCAACTATTATAACTGGTTTAATTGTTGGTGGTGGCGCATTGTTTATGAATATGTCAACAGTAACAGATTTGTGTAGTATTGGAACATTATTTGCCTTTGTACTTGTGTGTGCGGGTGTTTTAAAGTTGGATACTTTACCAAACAAACCTGAACGAAAATTTAAAACTCCATATCTTAACTCACAATATATTGCTCCATTAATTTTTATTGGAACTTTTATCGCGGCTTATATTTTCAATTACGAGAACTTAATTGCGTTTTTATGTTCGTATGATAAAGGCAAAAAATGTTTTGATTTAGTAACTTTATTACATAACATTCCAATGTGGATATTTGTAGTAATTTCAATATATATGAGCATTCAATGTTTTATAAAAAAGCATTCATTAATACCGGTTTTGGGTTTAATTAGTTGCTTGTATATGATGGCTCAAATTGATTTAAAAAATTGGATTGGGTTTGTAATTTGGTTGGTAATTGGTTTAGTTATCTACTTTAGTTATAGCTATAAGAAAAGTAAATTAAATTTAGAATCTAATTAAGCTTTACTTTAAAAATTGTTTATCAGTAAGAGATAATAAAAAAGCTTCAAGATCTGATTTTTCCTTATCTGTTAAATTAAGAGGTTTACTTAATAGCGAATCTCTATTGATTGAGTTTGAAACGAATTTATCTGGTTCGTTATAGTATTCAATTACTTCTTTAAGCGTTTTATGCATCCCGTTATGCATGTATGGTCTATTAACACTAATGTTTCGTAAACCAGGTGTTTTAAATTTGCCTAAATCAGTTAACTTTCTTGTAATACTAAATCTTCCGCTATCATTTAAATCTTTGCCATTAAACAACCCAATATTTCTAAATTGATCTCCTGTAAAATCAGGGCCAAAATGACAATCAAAGCATTTCCCTTTTTCATTAAAAATAATTTGCCCACGTTTTGCGGCTGCAGAAAAATGTATGGTATCACTTCCATTCATGTAGTTGTCAAATGCTGAGTTATTGGTTTCTAGTGTTCTTTCAAAAGCGGAAATCGCTTGTACCACATTTTCTTTGGTTGCAATTTTTCCAAAAACTGAAATGAAAAACGCTCGATATTGCTTGTGTTTGTTTAGTTTTCTAACTACTTCTGATAATGGAATATCCATTTCTGCCGGATTTTCTATTGGCCCTGATACTTGATCTTCCAATGTTTCAGCTCTTCCATCCCAAAAATACATTGAGCGACTTGTTAAGTTCATTGAACTTGGCGTGTTTCTCCCACCTTTTAAACTATCTACCCCAAAACTTACTGGTGTATTATCTGCAAAGGCAAATTGTGGCTTGTGGCAAGACGCGCAACTAACTTGGTTATCTCTTGATAATATTGAATCGAAATATAATAGTTTTCCTAACTCCTCTATGCTTGTGGGTGGAATTAATTTTGTTTCTGAGTTCGAATTTCTTTGGCAGTAACAGAATATAACTGTTATAATTGTAAAAATGCTAAATTTTATTAAATGTTTCATTGAGCAAATGTATAATATTGTTTTTTAAACAAACATGATATTCTGCATGTATAAAAAAAAAGCTCAACTAAATGTTGAGCTTTTTTATTTTAATCTTTTGCTGGATTTCTATAATATGTTTTATCTTCTAAAAATTCATTAATCGAAATTAATGCTGGTTTAGGTAATTTTTCATAGTATTTAGAAACTTCTATTTGTTCTCTGTTTTCAAAAATTTCTTCTAAATTGTCAGAATTACTAGCAAACTCAGCTAATTTTGCAGACAACTCTTCCTTCATTTCTGAACTAATTTGATTAGCACGTTTAGAGATAATTGAAATTGATTCGTAAATATTTCCTGTTGGTGCATCAAAGTTTCTGATGTCGCGGGTTACAGTACTTTGGTCGGCATTAGTTTTTTTAAAATCCATTTTATTTATTATTAATATTATTTTTCATTTTTAGGCAACTTTCATACACGCTTTCGGCTTTGAGTAAAAAATTACTTTTGGGGTATAAATCTACTAATTTTAAATAACTTTCCATAGCTAAATTTAATCTTTCTAACTTTTTGGATTCCAAGCTGTTAATAGCTAAAAGATAATATGAATATATACTTTGGTACATTAATTCCTCTATTTTTGCTGATTCTGGAAATTCTTTCATGAAGTTTTTTGTATTCGCAATAGTTGCCTTATAATCACCAATATGAAAATATTGGTTAGTGATATCGTATTCTTTTTGTTCCAATTTACCACGAAGAATATCATAAATTTTATTACATGAATCAATTCGAGTGCTTTGTGGATATTGATCAATGAAATTTTGTAATTCGGCCATTGCATTTTTAGTATCGGTTTGATCTAAACGGTATGCTGGCGAGTTAAGATAATAGCAATATGCATTCATGAATAAACTTTCTTCGGCATGTTTACCGCCAGGAAAACTTCTAAAATAATTTTTAAAATGGTATTGTGATAAGCTATAATCGCCTTGATAATAATTACAATACGAATAATAATAATATATTTCTTCAGCTTTGTCTGTGCCCTTATATATTGGAATTAATTCTTCGTACAATCCAGAAGCTTTAATATAATTAGCTTTTTGGTAATATGCTTGAGCTCGTTCTAGTTTAAGTTCATAATTTGAACTTTTTAATAATTTATTATATCCATCACAACTTGTGAGGGCAATAATTGTAATTAAACTGATATATAAGTGGCTTTTTTTCAAGACTTAGCAAAGATAGCTGAATTTATGAATTTGCTTTATTATTTGAGCAAAGAATTCACGATTTTAGGTTTTTTTCACTTTTTCAATAATTAGTTGTTCTCTTCCTAAAAAAACGAATATAATTTTAATGTTTTACCTTTTTACAATCTGGAAATATGACGATGTCGCACAGGTCGGGTAGTTCTTCTAAATGGCCGTCGGCATTTTCGGCAATTATTTTAGTAATGCAAATTTTGGTAGCTGTCTTTTTTTTCTTTGTAAAAAATTTA
>CAIYSA010000515.1 GCA_903928655.1 uncultured Bacteroidota bacterium | reverse complement strand
CGTTTATCCAAATCATGGTGCTGGTAGTGCATGTGGAAAAAATATGAGCAAAGAAACTACTGATACACTAGGTCATCAAAAGGAAGTGAACTACGCTCTAAATCCTAAATTAACCAAAGAAGAATTTATTAAAGAAATTTTAACGGGATTAGTTGCTCCTCCAGGTTATTTTCCTCAAAACGTATTATTAAATATTAAGGGTTATGAAAGCATTGATAATGTAATGGAGCGTGGAACTAGAGCATTATCAGTTGTTGAATTTGAAGTTGCAGCAAATGAAACTGATGCTTTAATAATTGATACAAGAAAATCTCAAACTTTTAATAAAGGATTTATTCCAAACTCAATTAATATTAGTATTGATGGTAGTTTTGCAACTTGGGTAGGAACTTTAGTGCCTAGTGTTAAGCAGCAAATATTAGTTGTTGCAGATGAGGGAAGAGAAGAAGAAGTTATTGCCCGCTTAGCACGTGTTGGTTATGATCATGCTTTAGGATATTTAAAAGGAGGATTTGAAGCTTGGACTTCTGCTAGGAAAGAAATAGACACAATAAAATCCATTAGTGCTGATGAATTAATTCAAATAAAAGAAAAAGGGTTCATCCATATTTTAGATGTAAGAAAAGCAAGTGAATATAACAGCGAACATGTTATTAATGCCATTAATGCTCCATTAGATTCAATAAATGATAGCATGGCACTTATCAATAAAGATGAAACCTATTATGTTCATTGCGCTTCTGGTTACCGTTCTATGGTTTTTATTTCAATCCTACAAGCAAGAGGTTACCGAAATTTAATTGATGTTGCCGGTGGTTTTAATGCAATAAAAGAGACCGAAAAATTCAAAATAACCGACTATGTTTGTCCTTCTACATTACTTTAAGATTTGAATTATCGTAATTAATGATTAATATCACTGCAAAAGACGGCATATTAGCCGTCTTTTGAGTTATGTAACATTTGTAACCGTAAAATTTTAACTTTGAATATACATTTGTTAAAAAAAAAGCTATGTTATCATTATTAAAAAAACTATTCAAATCAACAGAAGTCGATTTGTCCCAACTCATCAAAGACGGAGCAACAATAATTGATGTCAGAAGTAAGGGAGAATTTGCTACAGGTCACGTAAAAGGGTCTATTAATATTCCATTAGAACAAATTGCAACAAGTATAGATAAATTAAAATCTCATAGTCATATCATAACTTGTTGCCGAAGTGGAAACAGAAGTGGAATGGCTCTTCGTACTTTAAAATCTAAAGGATTAAAAAATGTGACAAACGGAGGAAGTTGGCAAAATGTAAATCAATATAAATAAGATATGGAAAAATTAAAAGTATTAATTCCTACTGACTTTTCAGTTCAAGCAGAATATGCCTACTTAATGGTGAAAAAATTGGAGGAGAAAATTCCAGTTGAAATTCACTTTATTCATGTATTGGGAGTTCCTGATACGGTTACAATGGATAACAAAGGAAATATTGAAACCTGTGGTGAAATTAGCGTTGATTACGTTGTTTCTCAAAAGACAATTGCTGACCGTAAATTAAATGATTTAAAAGTTCTATATGGTAGTGAAATCAATACTCATATAGAGTTAGGAAAGTTAACAGAAAAAATAATCTCCTATTCAAAAGAAAATAAATTTGATTTAATTGTAATGGGTACAAAAGGTGCCTGGGGTTTAAAAGAAAAATTATCGGGATCAGAAACCCAAATTATTGCTCGTCAATCAACAGTGCCATTGTTATCCTTAATGTGTGATCGTTCTGATTTAATTATTGAAAATATATTATTGGTTCATGATTTTTCAAACGCTAAAAACGAAAATTTAAATTTATTACATAAGTTAATCAAAGCCTTTAATACAAAAGTGCATTTATTACAAATTACAGAAAATGTTTCGGATGAAAATAAATCAAAAGTTTTTTCAAAAATGGATGAATTTGCATCAGTAAATACAATATCAAATTTCGAAAAACATGTATTAAAAGATAGTGATGTTGAAAATGGTGTCATCCATTTTAACCAAATGCAAGATATGGATATCATATGTATCGGAACTCATGGTAAAGGTGGATTATTTCATCACAGTGCAACCGAAAAATTAATCAATCATTTATTTAAACCAATTATTTCTTATCATTTAAAAAACTAATATGTTAGAATTCATTCAACAACCTTGGACATGGTGGGTTTCGGGAGCAATTATTTCAGCCATCATGTTTTTATTAATATTTTTCGGTCAATCTTTTGGCTTTTCTGCGAATTTAAGAACTATTTGTTCCGTTGCTGGTGGTGGCAAATTTGTTAAGTTTTTTGATTTTAACTGGCGTTCACAAATATGGAATCTTGTATTTTTAATTGGTGCAATTTTAGGAGGATATATTGCTCGTCACTATTTATCTGATGGTGCTCCTGTCCTAATTTCAGAAAACACCATTGCTGATTTATCTAAGTTAGGAATATCAGCTCCAACTTCTGCTCAACCAGATGAATTATTTAGTTTGGAATCATTATTTACCTTAAAAGGATTTTTAATTCTTGCATTTGGTGGATTAATGGTTGGATTTGGCTCTCGCTATGCTGGTGGTTGCACATCCGGACATGCAATAAGTGGTTTATCAGATTTACAATTTCCATCACTCATTGCAGTAATCGGATTTTTTGTTGGTGGCTTACTAATGACTTTTGTTTTACTTCCTATTATACTATAATTATGAAATTTATAAAATTTTTAATACTTGGTACCGTGTTTGGAATCGTAATGGCTAAATCAGAAGCATTTTCATGGTTTAGAATTCAAGAAATGTTTAGATTTCAATCGTTCCATATGTATGGAATTATTGGAACCGCAGTAACACTAGGAGTTATTGGTGTTGCTTTAATTAAAAAATTTAATTTGCGCGATATAAAAGGAAATCCAATAACCTTTTTCCCAAAAGAAAAATCAATCGTGCGATATTTAATTGGTGGCACAATTTTCGGATTAGGTTGGGCTTTGAGTGGTGCTTGTCCAGGCCCAATGGTAGTTAATATTGGATATGGCTATTTATCAATGATTGTTGTGTTTTTGTTTGCAATCATTGGAACCTATTTATATGGTGCAATAAAAAACAAATTACCACATTAATTTTTATTTAATTACTATGAATAATCAACCAGAAAATCCATTAGCCAATGTCGTTGGAAAATTAATTAGCATCATTGTTTTTTTAATTGTCGCAATTATTGGACTAGTTGTTTTACTTGTTTTATTTACGCCAACCCCTAAAGAAAAACCTAAACAAGAGATTGCTCTTTCTATTCCTGATAAAAACGGAAATTTTACTGAGGCAGCAAAACAATTAGCACTTAAACCTAAAGACACTTTAAATTATTGGACTGCTCCTGATATTGCAAGTTTAGATCAAAATCCAAAAAAAGATTTAATATTATATGGGAAAGATTTAATTGTTCATACCTCTGAATATTATGGTGAGAATGGAAAGATTTTCAAATCATCAACTAATGGAATGAATTGCCAAAATTGCCATTTAGAAGCAGGAACAAAAGTTTTCGGAAATAATTATTCTGCTGTTGCATCAACTTATCCAAAATATAGGGCAAGATCTGGAGCTAAAGAAAACATATACAAACGTGTGAATGATTGCTTTGAAAGAAGTTTAAATGGAAAAAGCTTAGACACTACTTCAAAAGAAATGCAAGGAATTGTTGCTTACATAAAATGGTTAGGAAAAGATGTTGAGAAAGGTATAAAACCCGAAGGTTCTGGATTTAAAGATATGGCATTTTTGGATAGACCTGCAGATCCTGAAAAAGGAAAAATAATTTATACTGAAAAATGTCAAAGTTGCCATCAGCCAAATGGTGAAGGAATTATGAATACAGAAAAAACGGCTTACACTTACCCGCCATTATGGGGCAAAAACAGTTTTAATGATGGAGCTGGTTTATTTCGATTATCTAACTTTGCTAAATATGTGAAATCAAATATGCCTTTAGGTGCTAATCATAATAGTCCACAATTAAGTGATGAAGAAGCTTGGGATGTAGCTGCTTTTGTGAATACACAATCACGACCACACATCAACATAAAAAAAGATTGGCCGAAAATTGAAGAAAAACCTTTTGACCATCCATTTGGGCCTTATGCTGACGGCTTTGACGAAAAGCAACATAAACTTGGACCTTTTAAACCAATAAAAGAAAAATTGGATGAAATGAAAAAAGCAAAAAGTAAAAATGCATAAATCAATTTAAAAACAAATAACATGAAACCATTAAATAGAAAAATAATTACAAGTCTCTTTTTATTACTGTTTGCATTTTCAATAAACGCACAAAAAAATAAATTAGATTCAAATAAACCTGAACATAAAATTGTTTTTCAATTAACTACTGGAGACACAACCGCACATAAACAATTGATAAAACAATTTAATAATATTTTAAGTGTATCCCCAAGCACTAAAATAGAAGTTGTTTGTCACAGTGCTGGTTTAGACATGTTAATTTCTGACAAAACAATTGTTGAGGAAAAAATTAAATTATTATCGGAAAAAGGAGTTGTTTTTAAAGCCTGCGAATTTTCAATAAAAGAACGAAAAGTGGATCGCACTAAAATTATTCTTGTTGCAGGTTTTGTTCCTGCAGGAATAATAGAAATTGTCAGTAAGCAGGAACAAGGTTGGAGTTACATAAAAGCAGGGAACTAAAACCTGAAATTAATATTTAAATAAATACATCATGAACCATTTTATTTTAGGAATTATATTCCTACTAACTGGCTATGCTTATTCTCAAGAAAATAAACCTTTTGATAATACCATTGACTCAGTTAAAACAGTAGGAAAAATTAAAGATTCTACAAAACTTAAAGATTTATTCTTAAAGTCTCAACTGGAAGTTCACGCACGTTCAGTTTACATGAATACAATAAATGAGGGAATCCTAAAAGATGATTATGCTTTAGCTTCAGGCATTGGCATTGGTATAACCACTAAATCATTTCAAGGTTTTCAATTTGGAATTTCAAGTTTTGTAACTTATAATCTTCTATCATCTGATTTAAACCAACTTGACCCAACAACACTAAGTTCAAACAGATACGAAGCTGCATTATTTGATTTACAAAATACTAAATCAAAAAATAATCTAATCCGATTGGAAAATTTATTTTTAAAATATAATTTATCAAAATCTTCCCTTACAGTTGGAAAAATGAAATTAAACACTCCATTCCTAAATCCTCAAGATGGACGAATGAATGCGACATTAGAAGAAGGGGTTTGGTTATCAATCAATGAATTAAAAAAAATACACATTAGTGGAGGCTGGTTATGGAACATTTCTCCTAGATCAACCACACAATGGTTTACTGCAGCAAATTCTGTCGGAATATATCCGAGTGGCGTAAATGAAAATGGAACAAAATCAAATTATCAAGGAAATATAAATAGTAGTGGTATTGCAATTGGCAATATCAATATTACACCAAATAAAATAATCAAAATTAATATGTCAGATATGCTATTTGATAATGTTATGAATACAGCAATGATAGAGGTAAATACTGAATTCGGTAAAAATTTAAAATATTATCAAGGAGCCATGTTTATTCATCAGGATGCAATAAACAATGGAGGTAATTTGGACCAGTCAAAAACATATATCAATAAAGGATCACAATCTAATTCCATAAGTGCTCAAATTGGAATAAAAAACAAACGCTTTAACACTTCAATAAACTATACGCATATTACAAGTGATGGAAGATATTTAGTTCCAAGAGAATGGGGAAAAGATCCATTTTATACATTTATGCCTAGAGAACGTAATGATGGTTTTGGAAATGTAAATGCTATTAAAACGAAAACAACATTTTTGTTCTTAAAAGAAAAACTTAAAACAGGATTAACGTATGGTTATTTTCAACTTCCAGATGTTACCGATTATAGATTAAACAAATATGGGCTTCCATCTTACCATCAATTGAATATCGATTTATCGTATTCATTTTCAAAGTTTTTAAAAGGTATGGATATAAGATTTTTGGCAGCATACAAAATGAAACAAGGAGAAACCTAT
>CAIYSA010000514.1 GCA_903928655.1 uncultured Bacteroidota bacterium | reverse complement strand
TTTTCTTTTAAAGCATCATATAATTCTCCATCAACTCGGTATGAATTTGCTTGTTCTAATTCTTTTTGTTTAGCTTTAAAATCTTTTGGTAATGGAGCTTCATTAACAGAAGCTACGGCAACCATAAATACACCATTATCACCTTTTGTAGGTTTTGATATTGAGCCAGCCTTTATAGCGCTTGCGGCGCCAATTAAGGCATCTTCTCTGCCCATACTTGCAACATTATAAGAAGCAAAATTTAATCCATCAGCTTGTTCAGCAACTAATCCCATTTTAGAAGCAATATCTTGAGTAGATTTTGATGCACCTGCTTTAGATTTAAATTCTGTAATAAACATTTCAGCCTTTTTATCTCTAATAGTTCTTGCTGTTACATCGTCTTTAACTTCTTCTAAAGGAGCAATTCCTTTTTCCTTAACGCCAACAATGTTTGCTACAACAAAACGATCTTTAAATTCAATTGCGTCAGATACATCGCCTTTTTTAGATTTATAAATCCATTGTACTAATATTTTTGCATCATCCAAACCGCCAGCAAATTGCTTATCGTTTTCTTTAATGTTTTCTAAAATACGTTTATTTAATTTTCCTACTTCAACCGATTTATTGAACGCTTCAGTTGTTTTATTTTTTCCAGCAAAATCACTTGCTTTTTTATAATATTCCTGAGTAGTTTCAGCACTTGGAGCAATTAATTTTGAAATTTGAGCTACTGTATAAGAATTGTGACGAGTTTTAGCAACGTTAAGCACCTCTATAATATGATATCCAAATTGAGTAGGCACAATTGAAAGGTTTCCAACAGTTCCATCTAAACCTGCATTTTTAAAGCCATCGACAAATCCTTTATTTTCATCAAACCATCCATAATCGCCACCTTTATCAACTGATCCTAAATCATCAGAAAGTGTCTTTACTAAAGTATCAAAATTTACTTGTTTTGCTTTTAATAATACAAATATACTATCAGCCATACGTTTAGCTAATGCAGGATCGCGTTGCTGTTGTGTTTTAGGATTTTGAAAGCCAATTAAAATGTGACGAACTTTAGCCGAATCAGCAACTGATTTTACGTTAGATAATTTGTAAATTTTTAAAAACGTTCCTTCAGTATATGGCCCAAAAACAGTTCCTTTAGGAGATGTAAAAACAGTTGAATCAGTAATGATCATATTTTTTTTACCATAATTAGAAATACTAACTTGTCCACCTTCGCTTTCTTGAGCAATATATGCCGAATCTTCTTTTATGCTGCGTGTTTTAAATTCTTCAGCAATTCTTTGTGCATCTTTTTGTAACTCTTCATAATCCAATTTAGATGGCATTACATCAAAAGATACATATTCAATTTTACGAGTTGGTTCAGAAACTTTATAATCATTTTGATGCGCATTATAATATGCTTTTAAATCGTCATCAGAAATTTTAATAGTTGCATCAGAAACTGTAGCGTATCGTTTCATTACAAAACTTGCATTAATTTGTTTGTTTTGGCTAATAAATGCATCTTTTGCTTCAGCAGAAGTAACATAAATTGCTTTTTTAATCAACGTATTGTATTTTTCTGCGGTTCTCACATCCATAACTTGTTTTTCAAGCTGTTTCCATGATTTTTGTTGATCTGCTGGCATGCCTGCAACTATTTGACGCAATTTTGCAATATCAAATGAACCATCAGGTCTTCTGAAATTTTCATTAATTTGACCAGTTTGAGGATCAGTAAATTGTTGCATTACTGTTTGATGCGGATTAACTAACATTAAATCAAATAATTCTTCTGAAGAAATAGAAATACCTAATTTCTTAAATTGATTTTTCACAACTCTTTCATTAATCATTTGAGCCCAAACAGATTCAGTTATTTGCTCTTTTGTTTTATCATCTAATGATGCATTTGGATTACCTTGTTGCCATTGGTTAGTAACTTCATTTACTTTATTGTTAAATGTTGAATAATCAATTTTATCTCCGGCTATTTTACCAATTAAAGTATCATCACCTGAAAACAAAGCTCCTCCAGAGCCTAATAAACTTTCTAAAACAAAAATAATTAGTGCTAAACCAATTATTCCAACCAAAAGACCTGTTCTACTACGGATTTTTTCTAAAATGCTCATATTATATTATTAAATTTAAGGAAGGCAAAGATAAAATTATTGCTGAAATATGGAAAGTTATTATGAAATAATTTTTGTACTTTATTATTTCAGCTTATTAGGTATTTATAAATAGAATAAAAAAATTACCTAAAGCATTCAGATACAGTTAATTAACTTTAAATAAATGAAACTCAAAACTTATGATTTTTTCAATTTTGAATTATGATCACTTACTTTTTCTTGAGTTTTGCGTTGGTGTTTTCGTAGCAAGTACATAATACTGGCAATAATAAATACAAAAACAAAATAAAGCGCACTATCAGTGTCTTTTATGATTAGAAAATAAACAGAAATAGCTGCACAAGCAATTGCTGTTAATAACCAAATAATTTCTAATGTTTTAAAAAATTTATTCATAATTATAATTCGTTTTCATCTATTCTAATGGTTGCAATAATATCTTTAATCTCGTATCTCGTAAAATCTTGATTGGCTTCTAAACCATTACCTGTAATCACTTCCTTTGCAGTTGTTATTTTCACAAAAGCATTTGAAGTGATTTTCTTTTTTTGTTCATCCCAAATTAACAATTCTGTATTCAACTTTTCGCCTTTAATATTTACTACTTCCACATTATATTTTATTTCCATGCGTTGGCTTGTTTCATATCGCACAGCATAATTACCTTTTAAACTGGTTTCTTCGTTTCCTTTTTTATCAAAAAATTTAACTAACACTCCTTTTGGTAAAATTGTCATAGGCTCTTTTACACCTTTGTCATACATGAGCATTTGAGGAGCTTCTAATTTAATTTTTAAAATTGTAGAATCGGAATACAACATGGTGACATTTTTTCCTGTTTGTGTTGGCATTATTGTTTTTTTTCCAATGGCCATTACTTCATTTCTATCTGTTTGGCAGGAAAATAAAAATGAGGTTAAGAAAAAAATAAAAATATT
>CAIYSA010000513.1 GCA_903928655.1 uncultured Bacteroidota bacterium | reverse complement strand
TTTTTTCTTTGCTTTTTTCTGCAAACGATTTAGATGGTAACGAAACAATAGATTCAATTTATTTAAAAATAAACAATGGAAATTGGTTTGCACTTTCTAATCAATCAACCTTTGTTACCTTAGTACCCAATAATCCAACAATTGCAGGTAACGACCAAGCAAAAGTTTATTTAGGTTACGATGCCATTAAATTAAACAAGCAGATGAATGGCTTGTTAGTAGATGGTGCCAATCAAGTATACCTCAAAGCCCGCGATTTTTCTGGTGCAGAGAGTGTCATAGATACCTTAGCGCCATTCTTTTTAAGAAGAAAAACTTCCGACCTATTGGTCTTAGATGCCTATAATATTGCAACAACTCCTAATGCCGATGTGGTTTATAAAGAAGTATTGCAATCGGTTTATGGCGCCGTAGATTATTATGATTTTTTTAGACAAAACAAAGCTTATTTTCCATCTATTTGGAAGCCAACATTTAGCTTGTTTTTGAATTTGTATGATAAGGTGTTTTGGTATTCTGATAATATTGCTAGTAATAACAATGCCATGCTATTAGAAAGTGGAGCATCCGCAATTCAAAATTATTTAAATGCAGATGGTAAATTATTTGTTTGTTCTGATTTTGCAAACAACGCTTACCCATTGGCTTTTTCAAAAACATCACCCATTTTTCAGTTTTCTCCAGCAGATAGTTTTCAAACTTTTTTTGCGGCTAATCAAAAAGCAAGTATCCCTAAAGATTCGCTGTTACTGCCCAATACGGCTGCAGGCACAGGTTACCCAACTTTGCTTGCCAGTTCATTTGCAGACGCAGTTGATCCCTTTTTTGAAAAATCAAATGCGACGGTTATTTATTCTGCAAATACTAAAAGAAATTCGGGTGTGACGAATACTAAAGTGGTGATGGCCAAAACGCAAAACGCAAATGGTAAAACCAACCAAGTATTTTGCTCAATAGATTTGTTTAAAATGCAAGGCGATGCCAATGCAAATGGACAACAGGATGAATTAAAACAATTGTTTCAAAAGATATTTTTAGACGAATTTAATTGGTAATGAAAAAAAGCATTCTTTATATATTGCTATTTATTTTTTCTTTTGTAACATTTGCTTCTGCGCAAATTCAGACGGGTGTATTAAAAGGTAAAGTAGTTGATAGAAAAACAAAAGAGCCTATTATAGGAGCAACGGTAACCATTGTGGGCACTTACTTTGGGGTGAGTACCGATATCAACGGTAATTTTCAAATCAATGCCATTAAACCAGGAGAGTATACTGTGAAAGCAATTTATTTAGGCTATAAAGAATTGCAGTATAACGGGGTGAAAATAAATGCGACTGTTCCTACACAATTAAATTTATCCTTGACAGAAGTTACCGCAGAAATTGGTGCGGTAGAAGTATTAGGTCAAAGAACCATTGTCGATTTAGAATCTGGCAAATCGAGTTCGAAAGTTACTTCAGATGACATCAAAGACATGAGTGTGAAAGATGTGCAGTCTATTGTTGCCAATCAAGCTGGGGTGAGTCAAAATCCAGATGGCTTGCAGATAAGAGGTGGCCGAGTTTATGAAACACAATATTTAGTAGATGGAATTAATGCGCAAGATCCATTGGCAGGAACAGGCTTTGGCGTCGACATTGCATCCAATGCAGTAAATGATATCGAAGTAATAACCGGTGGTGTTGGAGCAGAATATGGCGAAGGCACATCGGGCGTGGTACTTACCAGAATTAGAGAAGGTGGAGACAAAGTAAAGTTTGGTGGAAGTTATTATCGAGATAATTTAGGTATTAATGAATCGAGTAATTGGAATACGGATATGCTCAGCCTTAATTTTGGATCTCCTGTACCATTTATCAAAAAGAAACTTACTTTTTTTAGTAGCGCCAACATGGAATTGACGGATGAGTTTTTTAAAAATCCAGCTAATCAATTGCATAGTTCTATGCTTCGTAAAAATGATTCTATATGGGCACCACGCGAAGACAATAAATGGTCGAGTACTTTCAAGCTAACTTATAATATTGCACCAGGTAAAAAATTATCTATATCAAATCAATCAAGTTTAAATATCAATCAAAATACAAGATCGCTGCAAGTAGTAGGAAACAATGCTATTGTAACGCCTGGGTATCAATATTTATTTAGCTTGAATATGGATAATGCGGCAACTTATACGCATAAATCAAACTTGTTAATTATTCAATATTTAAATTTATTCTCTAAAGAATTATCGATGGATGTTTCTTTTGCAAGACTCTTTACCAATTTAAGAGCCGATGCAAATGGTCGTCCATTCAGACCCTCTACCATTGATCAAATTTTTGATCCTGCTTCGATTGTTTCGGATCCTGCCACTTTATTTAATCCTGGCGATTCGGTAATTTATGTAAATCCTGGACCAGGATTATATAATAATGGTGGAGTGTCTACCCTATGGCACGATCACTATGCGCAAGAAAATACATTCAAGGTAAAATTTAATTATACACCTAACAAAGCCAATTTTATTAGTTTTGGTTTAGAGCATAAAGAGCAAGAGTATCAGTGGGTAGACGTTACCAGACCTTGGATTGGTGCACCAATAATTATTGATGATACTACTACCACGGCTTCGTCGAGTATTGGACAATCCAACGATATTTGGAAAGTAAATCCAGCAACAGGCGGTTTATTTTTTCAAGATGAATTACGTTACAAGGGAATTATTGTCAATGCAGGTATACGATTAAATTATTGGATGCCAGGTAAATTTGCAGATCAAGCAGTGGCAGATCCTAACGCACCAGTAATAGCAGCCATTAGAGAATCGTATATAAAAAATAGCACCGAAATATTTGGACGCAGAACAAAATTTAGGTTATTACCAAAACTTAGAATTTCTTTTCCTGTTTCTGAAAATAATGTATTGTATTTTAATTACGGACACCTTAGCAGATTACCACATCCTCGCTTTGTCTATGCAGGTTTAGATCCTGTTTATCAAAACCGATCGTTCTTAGCCAACTTGGGTAATCCAGATTTAAATCCCGAAGTAACTGTTTCTTACGAAGTGGGAATAAAAACACAAGTAACCGCTAATTTTGCTATTACTGCTACTGCATTTTATAACGATAAATTTGATTATATCGTGAGTAGAAGAATTATTGTAAAAGACCAAACCGGTCGATTTGTCGAAAAGAATTTTAATATCAATCAAGACTATGCAAGAATTCGTGGCTTCGAATTAACCTTGAATAGAAGAGTGCAAAAATATTTGAGTACAACCTTTAGTGCGGCCTATCAAATAGCAACTGGTAAATCTAATTCTGCACAAGAATCGCAATTACAAATTTTACAAACAGGTTCGGTATCACCAACGGTAGAGCAGTACTTAGCTTGGGACAGACCCCTTGATTTAAAATTAATGATTGTATTTAAACCAGACACTTCCTTTCATATTGGACGAATTAATTTTAATAAAGTAAGGGTGTTTTTAAATTCAACTTATAAATCTGGTTTAAGATATACACCTTATTATCAAAATGGAGTAGAGCCAAATGGCAGACCTATATACGAGCCAGACGAATTGAATCCATTTAGCAAAATAGGGGCTGCTTGGTGGAATACAGATTTAAAAATCACCAAAGATATTTCCATTAAAAGAGGCCAACAAATTAGTTTGAGTATCGAGTTTAAAAATATTTTTGATAATAAAAATGCAGCCATTATTAATCCTATAACAGGAAAAGCCTACGAATACGGTGATCCGCTGCCTAATACTTATCGCGATCCAATGTATCCAGATCCACAAGACAACGGGGTGCCACCATTTAACCCTGCAAGGTATTTAACCCCAAGGCAAGTGTTGGCAGGAATTAGTTGGCAGTTTTAATTAAACGCAAATGAATTATTTTATTTATAAAAATATTAAAATGAAAAAATACTTAATCATGTTGATGTGTATGATGAGTAGTATGTTGGTGCAGGCGCAATTGATGCCAAATTTAGGTGGTCAAAGAGCAGGTACTTCGGCATTTAATTTTTTAAAATTAAATTTCAATCCAAGGGCAACGGCTATGGCTGGCGCTAGTGCTGCAATGCCCGGCGATGCCTACGCTGCAGCTGCAAATCCTGCGGCATTAATTGACATCAAAGAGCTAAGTTTTGCTTTATCTTCTCAACAATATTATGCTGGTGCAAATACCAGTTATTTAGCGGCAGTGTTGCCAACTAAACATTATAGCGCTTGGGCATTTCAATTGCAAAGTTACCGAACCGATGCCATGGAAAAACGCACCGAATTTCAACCCTATGGAACAGGCGAATTTTTTTATGGACAAAATTTAGCTTTTGGTCTTAGTTACAGTAAAATTCTTTCTGACTATTTTAGTTATGGAATTTCTGCTAAGTATGTATATGAAGGTATTGA
>CAIYSA010000512.1 GCA_903928655.1 uncultured Bacteroidota bacterium | reverse complement strand
CATTTCTTCTTTACCATGATTTTTACGAATATCTAAAAACTGAATAATATCAGCATGCCAAGGCTCTAAATAAATAGCGATAGAACCTTTACGTTTTCCACCACCTTGATCAACGTAACGAGCTGTTTCATTAAATACTTTAAGCATTGGTAAAATACCATTTGATGTACCATTAGTTCCTTTAATATAAGAACCAGTTGCACGCACTTTATGAATTGCTAAACCAATACCACCAGCAGATTGAGAAATTCGAGCACATTGTTTTAATGTATCATAAATTCCATCAATACTATCATCTTTTGCTTGTAATAAAAAACAAGAACTCATTTGTGGTTTTGGAGTACCAGCATTAAATAATGTAGGCGTAGCATGTGTAAACCAACGCTCGCTCATTAAATTATAAGTTTCAATTGCCGCAGCAATATCTTCTTTATGTATACCAATTGATACACGCATTAACATGTGTTGCGGACGCTCAGTAACTTTACCGTGAGTTCTTAATAAATAAGATCGCTCTAATGTTTTAAAACCAAAATAATCATAACCAAAATCTCTATCATATATAATAGATGAATCTAATAATTGTGCATTTTTCATAACAATATCATAAACGTCTTCGGCAATTAAAGAAGCTTTTTGATTTGTTTTTGGATCAACATAATTATATAAAATCTCAATTGTTTTTGAGAATGATTTGATTGTATTTTTGTGCAAGTTACTAACTGCAATACGCGAAGCTAACTGAGCATAATCAGGATGCTTTGTAGTTAATGATGCGGCAGTTTCAGCAGCAAGATTATCTAAATCAACAGTGCTTACACCATCATACACACCATCAATAACTTTTTTAGCTACTTGAATTGGGTCTACAAACGCTGGGTCTAAGCCATAGCTGAGTTTTTGAACGCGTGCTGTGATTTTATCAAATTTCACAGATTCTTGAGTACCATCTCTTTTAATTACAAACATTGCCTTTAGTTTTTTTTAAATTGGTTTTACTTTAATTTTTTTAGTCTCATTTTGGTTACAACAAGTTATAACTATAATATCCTTTTTTTTTGTTTGCCGAACTTTGATATTAACAAAGTGACGGTTAATTATTTTTTTTCTTTATTTGCAAGGCCTCAAGGGCTTCAACAAAAATTTAACATTTAATGAACGTATTTCTGGAGGCTAGTTTTCCCTTACAAGTTTTTTAACTTGTTACGTGATATTTTACACTTCAACTTGGGAAATTTGCCGATGAATGATTTTATTTAAAAATCTTCGTCCAGATTAAATACATTATTTTCTTCCTTATTATTCATGACACCCGATTTTTGATACTCGGCAACACGCTTTTCAAAGAAATTAGTTTTACCCTGTAGCGAAATCATTTCCATAAAATCGAAAGGATTTGTTGCATTATAAAACTTATCACAACCTAAAGCTAATAATAAACGATCAGCACAAAACTCGATGTATTGACACATTAAATCTGAATTCATGCCAATTAAACGAACCGGAATTGCATCTGAAACAAATTCTTTTTCAATTTCAACAGCATCTGCAATAATTTTAAGAACTTGTTCTTTTGGTAATTTATTTTGAACGTGATCAGAATATAATAAACATGCAAAATCACAATGTAAGCCTTCGTCGCGAGAAATTAGCTCATTACTAAAACTTAAACCTGGCATTAAGCCACGTTTTTTTAACCAAAAAATAGAACAGAAAGAACCTGAAAAGAAAATGCCTTCAACAGCCGCAAATGCAATTAAACGCTCAGCAAAAGTTCCGTTTTGTATCCATGTTAAAGCCCAATCTGCTTTTTTACCAACACAAGGCACAGTTTCAACGGCATGTAATAATCTATCTTTTTCAACTGGATCTTTAATATAAGTATCTATTAATAAAGAGTAAGTTTCTGAATGGATATTTTCCATCATAATTTGAAAGCCGTAAAAGAAACGAGCTTCAGGATATTGAACTTCATTTAAAAAGTTAATAGCTAAATTTTCATTTACAATACCATCACTGGCAGCAAAGAAAGCTAATACATGCTTTACAAAATGGCGTTCATTATCATTTAACTTATTTTCCCAATCTGCATTATCATTTGATAAATCAATTTCTTCGGCGGTCCAAAAACTAGCTTCAGATTTTTTATAAAATTCCCAAATATCATTGTGTTTTATAGGAAAAATCACAAAACGATCTTTATTTTCTGCAAGTATTGGTTCGTTCATATATATTATCTTTTAATTTATTTTTTCTAAATGCAATAACAAATGAGATTATTATTTGTCTTTACAAACATCATTAAAAATGATTGCATTTCTTGAAAATGAAATTAACATTAAGAGGGTTTTTTTAACATTTAAAAAATGGTTGAAAACGGATAAAACGTTAAAACACCAACAAACAAAGGACAATTAAAGAATTATGAAAAATATTGAAAAATAACAATAAATACATTTTGATGGATAATTTTTTTTATTAAGAGAACTCTAATTTTCGAACTAAATACACTGTAATTAGCATTAAAACCGAGTAAAAAGAAGGTTTTTAATAAAATAGAATTAAAAAAAATAATTAGGGAGCTTTTTTTATCCAAATTCAATTCGAAAAACAAAAAATATAACCGCGAATATTTGTATTTACTAGCTTTAAATATAATTCAGTTTGTGAATAGCCAAAATTTTATTATTTTTGTT
>CAIYSA010000511.1 GCA_903928655.1 uncultured Bacteroidota bacterium | reverse complement strand
GAATAATTTAATATATTTTTTTGATATTTTGCAGTTGGCTTCAGCCAACTGTATGATGTGATTATTTTAGATTGGCTTTAGCCAAAACGCATTAACTCAATAATCTAATTGATTTTTTTAAGTGCTTCTAAAAAACTAACAATTTCTTCAATGGTATTTTATTTATTTCAACACCAATTGCAATTTGCGTGAATAATTGAATATATTTTTTTGATATTTTGCAGTTGGCTTCAGCCAACTGTATGATGTAATTATTTTAGATTGGCTTTAGCCAAAATACATTAACTCAATAATCTAATTGATTTTTTAATTGCTTCTACAAAGCTATCAATTTCTTCAATTGTATTATAAAATGATAAGGAGGCTCTAATGGTTCCTGGAACATTATAAAATTCCCATATTGGCTGTGTACAGTGATGGCCAGAACGAATAGCAATACCGTATTTATCTAGCAAAGTGCCAATATCAAAAGGATGAATCGACCCAACATTAAATGAAATAACTGCTGTTTTGTGTTTAGAAGTTCCGTAGATTTTTAAACCGTCTATTTCTAATAATTTTTTTGTTATGTATTTTAATAAATCGTCTTCTTGTTTTTGAATATTTTCAAATCCAATTTCTGTAACGTATTTTATAGCTTCAGCTAAACCAATACCTCCTTCAATATTTGGCGTTCCTGCTTCTAACTTTAAAGGTAAATCTGCAAATTCTGTTTTTTGAAGCATTACTGTTTTTATTGTGCCGCCACCACTTTGGTAAGGAGGAAATTTAGTTAACCATTCTTCTTTGCCATATAAAATACCAACACCTGTTGGTCCAAATAATTTATGACCGCTAAACACATAAAAATCACAATCTAAATCTTGTACGTTTGGCTGTATATGAGGAACAGCTTGAGCTCCATCAACTAATATTGCAGCATTAGATAAACTTCTTATTGTATGTATAATTTCCTTTACAGGATTAATTGTACCAAGTGTATTTGAAATATGTGTGAATGCAATTAGTTTAGTTTTCGAAGTAATTAATTTAGGAAGTTCTTCCAACATTAATTCACCTTCTTGGTTGATAGGAATAAATTTCAGTATAGCTTTTTTTTCTTCACATAATAATTGCCATGGAACAATATTGCTATGGTGTTCCATTTGTGTGATGATGATTTCGTCGCCAGCTTCAATATTTATTTTACCAAAACAATGAGCAACTAAATTAATAGATTCTGTTGTTCCTTTGGTGAAAATAATTTCGTTAGCATGTTCAGCATTAAGGTGTTTTTGTATGATTTTACGAGCCTCTTCATAAGCAATAGTTATTTCTCTGCTTAGGGTATGAACACCGCGGTGAATATTACTATTTTGATTTGTATAATAATTTGTGATGGCATCAATTACCTGTTTTGGTTTTTGAGCCGTTGCTCCATTGTCAAAATAAATTAAAGGTTTGCCATTTACTGTTTTAGTAAGTATTGGAAATTCTTCACGTATTTTAGTTATATCGAACATGTGTTATAGTGCTTTTTCAAATAATTTTAATACTCTTTCTTTTAATGATTCGATTTCAATTTTATCTATTAATTCTTGTGCAAAGGCTTGTAATAATAATTTGCGAGCACTCTCATCTCCAATACCACGAGCTTTTAAATAAAATAATGCTTCTTCATCTACTTTACCCGTTGATGTTCCGTGCGAGCATTTTACATCATCAGCATAAATTTCGAGCTGAGGTTTTGTATTTATAGTCGCATCATTACTTAATAAAATATTTTTACTACTTTGATAAGCATTAGTTTTTTGCGCATCTTTTCTTACAAATATTTTTCCATTAAATACACCAGTAGATTTGTCTTTGGCAATTCCTTTATACAATTCATTACTTTCGCAATTTGGCATTTGGTGGTCAATGAGCGTGTGATTATCAACTAATTGTGTGCCATTAGTAATAAATAATCCATTTAAATGAGCTTCACAATTTTGTGCTGCTAATTCTACATTATGATTATTACGAACCATTTCGCCACTTAAAGTAAATGTTGTATTACAATAATTTGCATAACGATTTACGTTTACTTGGTTTGTATTGACAGAGTAAGACAACTCACCTTCATTTTGAAACGTATAACACGTTAGTTTAGCATTTTCGTCAACTAGCTTTTCACTCACAAAATTTGAAAACACTTTTCCTGTGCCAATATTATAAAAACTCTCAACGATTGTTACTTCAGCATTTGCTCTAACGTGAATGAAATTACGAGAATTTACAACACAATTTTGTGTTCCGCTGTTTACATAAATAATATGTATTGGCATTGGTACAATCGCATCTTTTTCTATTTCTAAAAAAAATCCGTTTGCTGTAAATGCAGAATTTAAAGCTATTAATGCGTCTGTTTTCGATTTTGCTAATGATGCTAATCTGCTTTTTTCAGCAGGAAATAAATCATTAAAAGATAAGATATTAAATCTTTTAATAATCATTTTTTCACTTAAATCATTATTGTAATTTCCATTAACAACAACAACATTTATTGCTTCATCTATTTTAAGAGGAGCAATATCTTCGTTCGTTATTTCATTAAGAGATTGTTCTACTATTTTAAATTCCTTGCGGAAAACCGATTCAATATTACAATATTTATAATCTTCGTGTTTGTTGTTTGGAATTCCTTTATCTTCCAAAAGTCTTATTGCATCAACAATTTCATCGTCGGGCATAAACCCAACTTTTCCTGCGTGCTTTTGTAATTGCTCTAATAGATTTGATGTTATTATAGATTTTTCTGCTATCATTTTGTTATGAAAGTTGTTTAGTTATGAATGTTTAGAAAGTTTTTTCGCATCTAAATCATTTTTCTTTTGTGTTCTTAAATATGAAATAAACCCACTTATCGTTTTACTTACTTCTATCACTTTTTGGTTTATGATTTCAAATTCATTCATTGAAATGTAATTTTGGTTTCTAGCTATATAAAGTTGTGCTCTTAATTCACCTGCAGAAGCCTTAGCTACTAATAAAAAATATATGAATTGATTATTTCCTTCTCTTTCAAATCCTTCTGCTATGTTTGATACAACAGATATTGATGCCCTTCTCATTTGATCTCTTAATCCAAAATCTTTGGAGAATTTTTCTTTATTTGAATGAGAATAGATTATGTCAGAAAGTTCTAAAGCTTTTTGCCAAGCAATAATATCTTCAAATTTTAAAATTGTAACCATAAATTTAAACTAACTTTCTCAACAAATAAACTTTCTAAACTCTTTTAACTTTCTACACTTTCAAACTCACGTTTAATTTCATCATATCCTTTAGCTTCCATTTCAAGAGCTAATTCTTTTCCGCCACTTTTTACAATGCGTCCTTTGTATAAAATATGTACAAAGTCGGGAACGATATAATCTAATAATCTTTGGTAATGCGTAATTAAAATAGTTGCATTATCTTTTGATTTTAATTTGTTTACACCATTTGCAACAATGCGCAAGGCATCAATATCTAATCCGCTATCAGTTTCATCTAATATGGCTAATTTTGGATTCAACATAGCCATTTGAAAAATCTCGTTTCGTTTTTTTTCTCCACCACTAAAGCCTTCGTTAACACTTCGGTTTGTGAGTTTTGCATCTAATTCTACTAATTTTTGTTTTTCTTTTACCATTGCTAAAAAATCTTTAGCTGATAAATCTTCTTGCTTATGATAGGCTCTAATTTCATTTAATGCAGTTCGTAAAAAATTGATATTACTAACTCCTGGAATTTCTACAGGATATTGAAATGCTAAAAATAATCCTTCACGAGCTCTGTCTTCTGTCGACATTTCTAATAAATTTTTACCATTAAAAGTAACTTCACCTTCAGTTACATCATAATCTGCTCTTCCTGCTAAAACACTTGATAATGTTGATTTCCCAGAGCCGTTTGGCCCCATTATCGCATGAACTTCTCCAGCTTTAACTTCTAAATTTATTCCTCTAAGAATTTCTTTTTCGCCAATTGACGCGTGTAAATTTTTTATGCTTATCATATGATTACAGATTACAAGATTACAAATTTCAGATTTTAAAATTACAGAATATTAAAAGAACCTAATCTGTATTTTTTTTCAATCTTATATTTTGTAATTCTTTATTTTGATTCGTATTGTTTTAAATATTTTATAAAGCCACCTAGTTGTTTACTTGTTGATAATGCTTTTTCGTTAATTGTTATATAATCTTCTTCGTTTAAATAATTTAATATTCTTGCTATTTTTAATTGTGTTCTTAATTCTCCGCATGAACCTTTTGCTATTACTAAAAAGTAAAGAAATTGTTTCTTGCTGTCTCTTTCATAACCTTCAGATATGTTTGAAGGAACAGATACTGAAGCTCTTCGTATTTGATCTTTTAATCCATAATCTTTT
>CAIYSA010000510.1 GCA_903928655.1 uncultured Bacteroidota bacterium | reverse complement strand
CAAGAAAGTAATGAAATAAAAAAACGAATTGCTACAAACGTCTTAATTTCTCAAATTTCAAATTTACCAAACTCTCCATCAGAAATTAAGCATATTGACAAAAAAGAAAATACATTAAGCCTTTGCTTTATATCTCGTATTTCAGAAAAAAAGAATTTGAATTTTGCAATTGAAGTTTTAAAAGAAATTAAAAATTCAAAAATAATTTTTGATATTTATGGTCCAATTGAAGAATTAGAATATTGGAATGGATGTATTGAAAACTCAAATAATTTAGGGGATAATGTATTTTTTAGTTATAAAGGAATATTAAAACCAACCGAAATTAGCTCTATTATAGGAAAGTACCATGCCTTATTATTACCAACACAAAATGAAAACTACGGACATATTATTGTTGAAACATTACAACATGGAAGACCTGTTATTTTATCCGACCAAACACCTTGGCGTAATTTAGAAAATGAATCTGTGGGTTTTGATATTTCATTAAATGACAAACAAAAATTTATTGAGTCTATTGAAAAATTAAGCGAACTAAATCAGGCTGAATTTAATACGATAACTACAAAATGTGTGAGTTATATAAATGCAAAATTAAATGTAGAAGACATAAAAAAACAATACATAAAGTTATTTAACTCATGAATTATTTTATAACCGGAATAGGGACTAATGTAGGGAAAACAATTGTCTCTGTCGTATTAACAGAATCTTTACAAGCCGATTATTGGAAACCCATACAAAGTGGAACTAATGAAGGAAAAGATTCTGATACAATTCGTGATTTAATTAGTAATTCAAAAACAATTATTCATCCAGAATCCTATTTATTAAAACAACCACTTTCACCCCACTTTGCTGCCAAAATAGATGGCGTGGAAATTGAATTGAAGGAAATACGTTTACCTATAACAGATAATAATATTATCATAGAAGGTGCTGGCGGAATATTTGTCCCGATTAATGAAAATCAATTTGTAATAGACATTGCGAAAAAAATTGATTGCGAAATTATTTTAGTTGTTTCCAACTATTTAGGGTGCATTAACCATACTTTATTATCACTTAATTACCTCATTAGCAATCACTACAAAATAAAAGCCTTAGCGTTTAATGGTAACTTTGAAAAAGAAGTTAAATCAGCTATTATAAATCATTGTAAAGATTTACAATTAATTGAAATTCCAACTTTAGAAAATTTAGAAAAAGAAAGTGTAAAACAAATTGCAGATAAAATACGATGGCAATTCTAAAAATATAGTAAATTATTTAGTTTATTTATCGGCTAATAATTTATGAGAACCATCACAAGAAGGCATTTTTTTAGATAACCCACAAACACAATCATATAAACCTTTTCCGTTTAGTATTCGTTTAGTATAAGATTCTATTCTTGATACGCGCGTTTTTGTTTGTTTAGGAGCAGAAAAATAAATGAGATAAGCTTTTTGTCTTCCAGGTGTTAATGACTCAAATGCTTTTTTTAACTTAATATCTTTATTCAATCGAATTTGAAACTCTTCAGGCATTGTATAGTCTATCGACTTTTTTAATTCCACTTTTAATCCTAATTTTTCTACTTCAATAGCTTCAAAAATATATGTTTTTAAAACGGATTCCATCTCTATGATTTCTTTCACTGTCTTAAATCGAATTTGCCTCGCTGATTGAGTGTTTTCAGTTTGTTGAATTAAAATAGTTTCAGAATCATGCAACAAAGCTCCTTTAACAAATAAAAATGCACAATAATCTTTAAAGGCGTGGATTAAAACAATATTGTTATTTTGATACAAATAACATGGCACTGCCCATTTTAAAACTTCAGTAAGACCACAATCAAGAACAATCGTTCTTAATTTTTCCATTTCGATTTGCCATTTTTTGGCATTATTAAAATATGAATTTACCTCAGGATTCATGATGATTTTTTTCTAAATAAATCTTACAAATCCTTCATTAACGCTTTGTAAAGCTCTATCATACCTTCAATATCTTTTTTGTGTACTTTTTCGTCAGGCGTATGAACAAATTGCTCAGCTGCTCCTACAAAGCACCAATCCCAAATATTTTCAGCCATTTGTAATTCTTTTGCATCACTTCCACCCGACCCTTCAACTTCTAGTTGATAAGCTAATTGATGTTTCTTTGCAATATTAATAATTCGGTTTACATAACTACGACGCGGTATCATACTATCACGCATACTAATAACTGGCCCTTTAGCAGGAAATACGCCATCTGAAATCCAAGATATATCAGAAATTAAGGCTTGAGAAATATTATAATGTTCTACCAAATATTTTTGAAGGTAAGAAACACTTCCTCCACCATGTTCTTCCCAAGTACTAAAAACAATTATGCCATCCTTTAATGTTTCTGCAACCTTTAAAGCGCTAAAACAACCTAAACGATTATCCATATAACAACATTGCACATATTCTTTATCCTCTCTCCAATTAGCTTTAAAAACTAACTCAGTACCAGTTTCAAAATTACGTTTGGCCTTATATTCTAATTTATCTTTTACAATAGTTAAGGTTGCTTCACATTTTCCTTTCTCATCACTTCCTAATAATTCAATACCTTTTATTATTTGTGGCCCACCAATTTTAACTAATTGCTTGCCGTAACGTACAGTAAAACCAATACTATCCGTATGTGCAAAAATAGCTGTTCTCGGTTTTCCAAATACTAAAATAATATTATCCTGAAAACCTTTTCCATGAATCACTTTAGGTTTATGCTTCCAATTTTTCTGTTCTGTTTTAATGTAGTCTAATAAAAAATCTTTCATTGCTACTTCATTTCCACTTGGCGAATGAATGGCGCACATTGTTTTTAAAAGTGATAAGGTCATGATGGTTCAGTGTTTTTAAAATAATTTATTGGGCGTTTCCCTTCGGGTCAGGCTTTTCAATGCAATATTTTGCAAGAGACAGGCAAAAGGATTTTCGCTATAATCCTTAACGCAATTAATTTGTTATATTTATTAATACGCTATTTTTTTTAACGTTGCTTTAACTTTATCATTTGGTTCAACTAAAGGTAAACGTACAAAAGTTTGCGTAATTTTCTTTTTAGCCAAAACAACTTTTACACCACCTGGATTTCCATCTGCAAATAATTGCTCGGTAATTTCCATTAATTTATAGTGTAATTTTTGTGCCATTTCAAAATCATGAACTAGAGCATGACGAACCATATCACTGAAATCTTGAGGGTAAGCATTTGCTACAACCGAAATTACACCATCGGCGCCACTTGCAATTAATGGAAGCGTTAAATTATCATCACCACTAATAATCAAAAAATTATCAGGACGGTATTTAATAATTTTCATACACTGCTCAATATTTCCACTCGCTTCTTTAATAGCAATAATATTTTTGAATTCCTTTGCTAAACGAATAGTTGTGTCCCACGCAATATTAGAAGCCGTTCTACCTGGCACGTTATATAAAATAATTGGTAACGAACTAGCCTTTGCAATTGCTTTATAATGTTGGTATATACCCTCTTGTGATGGTTTATTATAATATGGAGAAACTGATAAAATTGCTGAGAAACCTGTTAAATCATCTTTTTTTAATTGTTCAACTAATTCAGCAGTATTATTCCCTCCTACTCCTAATACTAATGGAATACGGTTTTTAGTTGCTTTTATAATATGTGCAATTACTAATTGCTTTTCTTCTTTTGATAAGGTCGCTGTTTCGCCAGTTGTTCCTAATACAACTATATATTCAACTCTTCCTTTTATAATATGATCAACTAATTTAGTTAAAGCAGGGAAATCAACTGCTCCTTTGTTTGTAAATGGTGTTACAATTGCTACACCTGTTCCTGTAAAATTTATTGCTTGTTCCATTGTATTATTTTGTTCTAATCATTTTTAAATATAAAATTACTTGTTTGAGGTAATTGGAAATGTTCATCGAATCATCTTTATCTATTGTAATATCAAAAATTGAATTTTGAAAGTTTGAAAGTTTACATTTTGCGACCACTAATTTACTTAACGCTAAGGACTGCATTTGATGCCTATCACCTAAATTTATTAATAAGTCGAATGATTTGGTATTAAGATTTTGAATAATAGTTTCATTTGGTAAATTAAAAAATGAAAATTGCTTTTGATCTAAAATACTATGTTCAAAATGAGGCTTAGGTGCTTGCTCAAGTTTTCCATTAAAAATAACAGCAACATGAACAGAAATATTATCAACTTTACAAGCATTAATAAAATCAACAATATCACTCAATTGATTATCGTAACATATTATTAAAACTTTAGACAATTGATTCCATGAAAAAAATTGTTTCACAGTTTTAGGACTCTCTTTTTTAGAAAGTAAATAAGTAGATATGTTTTTTATCACTGACATTCGTTATTAATTCTCCAACTTTTTTGCTTCATTCCAAAATACATCCATTTCTGTTAAACTACAATCAGCTAAAGCTTTTCCTTGAGCTAAAATTTTTTGTTCCATGTAATTAAAGCGCGAAATAAATTTCTTATTTGTTTTTTCTAAAGCATCTTCAGAATTAACATTTAAAAAACGTGCATAATTAATTAAGGCAAAAAACACATCTCCAAATTCATTTTCTATTTTCTCAGCATTTTCATTAACTGAGGCTCTCGAAGTTACTTCAACTTGTAATTCGCCTAATTCTTCCTGCACTTTTTCCCAAACCTGATTTGGATCTTCCCAATCAAAACCAATGGCTCTTGCTTTATCCTGTATCCGTAATGCTTTTAGTAAAGAAGGCATACTGTTTGGCACTCCAGATAATGCACCTTTATTTCCTTCTTTTTGTTTCAATTTTTCCCAGTTTTGAATAACTTCTTCTGAATTTTCAACTTTTACATCACCATAAATATGAGGGTGTCGATAAATCATTTTTTCACATAAGGAATTTATGACATCGGTAATATCAAAGTCTTTTGTTTCGCTACCTAATTTAGAATAAAAAACTAAGTGTAATAAAACATCACCGATCTCTTTTTTAATTTCATTTTTATCACCTTTTAAAATGGCGTCACTTAACTCATACGTTTCCTCAATTGTTAAATGCCTTAAACTTTCAAATGTTTGTTTTTGATCCCACGGACATTTAGCTCTTAAATCATCCATTATGTTTAGCAATCTTTCAAAAGCAATTAATCGAACGTCCATATCGTAAGTTTTGAAAGTTAAAAGGTTTATTAGTTGAGAAAGTTAAAATTAAATTATAGTAAATTAAGAATTTCTTTTACAACTTCTTCACTATCCCATTTTGCTTCGATGTTTGGCATCGTCATAATTTTATCCATAATAGCTTGTTGTTTGTTTCCATCGCGCAAAGCCTCACTGTATCTAATGCTTGGAGTATAAGTAACCATGCTGTATAATGGAATCCATTTATCAGGATGTTTTGAACTAAAATTCGCTTCAATTTTCTTTTGCAATAAAAACGTTTTATCAGCTGTTTTATCGCGCATTTCAATAAAATTGGCAATCGCTAAATCAGCAATCGCGTCTCCATCAGGTTTACGCAAAGTTTCATATTCCTTTAAACAATGAGCATTTAACTCACCATGTTTTTCCATTAATTCGTTAAGAACAACGCAATCTTCAAATCCACAATTCATACCTTGTCCGTAAAACGGAACAATAGCATGAGCTGCATCGCCTATCAAAGCAATTCTGTCATCCCAAACCCATGGCTTACATTTAACAGTAACTAAACTAGAAGTAGGATTATTGAAATAATCATCTAGCAAAGTTGGCATCATTGCTATGGTATCAGGAAACTCTTCAGTAAAAAACTTCAGCACTTCTTCTTTAGTTTTTAAAGCATCGAAAGAAACCTTACCTTCCATTTGAAAAAATAAAGTGCAAGTAAAACTGCCATCCATATTAGGCAGAGCAATCATCATAAAACTTCCGCGTGGCCAAATATGTAATGCATTTTTTTCAATGACGTGTTCGCCATTTTTACCTGCAGGAATAGTTAATTCTTTATAACCACAATCAATATAAAATTGTTGGTAATCAAATCTATCTGATTGAAATTGCATTTGAGAACGAACAGCACTAAAAGCACCATCAGAACCAAAAATGTAATCGCTTTTTATATGCGTTGTTTTATTTAATTTCGGATTAAAAAAAGTAATTACATTATCATTTCTATCTAACTTTTCACATCGTTCATCAAAATTGATAGTAATATTTGGATTTTGTTCTGCTAAATCAATTAATCGCATATTAATACCGCCGCGAGAAACGGAATAAATGGCTTGATTATCTTTTCCATATTGCTGATAGGTTGATGTACCATCTTTCATGTGAATAGAACGACCGTACATTGGTATAGCAATTTTACGAATTTCATCGTCAATACCTACACCTTCCAAACCACGCCATCCACGATCACTTAAAGCTAAATTAATTGAACGACCTGCGACGTAATTTGCCTTACGCATATCATCTCTTCGCTCAAAAATTTGAACTTTATAGCCACGTTTTGCTAAATAAATTGAAACTAAAGAGCCAACTAATCCTGCTCCAACAACCGTTATATTTTTTTGAGTACTCATTCTTTATTTATTTAAATCCGACAGCTAATTTATCCATTTATTAGTTAAAAATAGAAGATAATTATTAAGAAGTTAAAAACAAGAGCCTGATTTGTTTTAGCCATTTTGCTATCTTTGTTTTGTGTTTAAACAATTTGAAATAAATATCAAAAAAAACAATCTTTTTACAAAAACGGATAAGATGCTTGTTGCCTTCAGCGGTGGATTAGACTCTGCAGTTTTATGCGATTTATTGTTTAAAGCAGGCTACATTTTTGAACTAGCTCATTGTAATTTTCAATTAAGAGGAAATGAAGCGAATGATGATACTACCTTTTGTGAAGATTATGCAAAATCAATTAATAGCAAGTGTCATACGATCTATTTTAATACAAAAGAATACGCACTCACAAATAAATTATCCATACAAATGGCAGCGCGAGAGTTGCGATATAATTGGTTTAAAGAATTAATTTCTGAAAATGGCTACACATATCTTTTAACAGCACACCATGCTAATGATAATGCAGAAACTTTACTCGTAAATTTAACAAGGGGAACTGGAATTAAAGGTTTACAGGGTATTCCAGAAAAAAAAAATAATATCATCCGTCCTTTATTATTTGCTACAAAAGAAAATATTAAAAACTATGCTGATAAAAATAAAATAACATTCAGAGAAGATAGTAGTAATCAAGAAGTAAAATATAAACGAAATTTTATTCGACACCAAATAATTCCTGAACTAAAAAAATTAAATCCAGCACTCGAAGAAACTCTAAATACATCCATTCATTATTTTAAACAATCAGCACAAATTGTTGCTCAATTTTGCGAAATAAAGTTTAATGAAATGTGTAAGGAAGAAAATAATCTTCTTAAAATTAATATTTCATTACTTCTAAAGGAACAGCAAAAAGAAACTCTTTTATTTGAATGGCTTCACTTTAAAAATTTTAAAGCTTCTCAAATAGAACAACTCGCTCATTTATTAGTTGAAGATGTTAGTATTGGCAAGGAGTTTGAATCTCCAACTCACGAATTGGTAGTTGATAGGACAGATATTATAGTTAAGAAAAAAAACAGCGAAATTTTAATTCATGAATTTCATATAAATTCATTAACCGAAACCAACCATTTACCATTTACTTTAATTTTGGAAGAAATAAATAAAATAGATTTCTCACCAAATAAAAATGAAATTTTTATTACAGTAACAGATAATCTTTTTCCGCTCACACTTCGTAAATGGAAAATTGGGGATAAATTTAAACCTTTTGGAATGACCGGTTTTAAAAAAATAAGCGATTATTTTAAAGACCAAAAATTAACAAAGTTCGAAAAGGAAGATGCTTGGATTTTAGAAAGCAACGCACAAATTACCTGGGTTGTTGGTTACAGAATGGACGACCGTTTTAAAGTAACAGATGAATCTATAAAAATATTAAGTATTAAAGCAAATTTCGATTAAGTTCAATTTATTAGTTTCTAATTTGGTATATCTTGTTTAATTTATATATTTGGATTATTAATATAAATTAAAAACACTAATTATATGTCAATTTGGAGAATAAAACCCGTATCAGCTTTTGAAGATGATATGAAAAAAAGTGAGCTTAAAAGAGTACTTGGAAAATGGAGTTTAACAGCCATTGGAATTGGTGCTATTATAGGCGGTGGAATTTTTGTTTTAACTGGTACTGGAGCCTATTTTCACGCTGGTCCAGCATTAGCGTTGTCATTTATTATTGCAGGAATCGCCTGTGTATTTGCAGCTTTATGTTACAGTGAATTTGCAAGTATGATTCCCGTTGAAGGTTCTGCTTACGCTTATGCTTACGGTACAATTGGCGAAATGTTTGCTTGGATTATTGGCTGGGGATTAGTACTTGAATATGCAATGGGGTCGATGACTGTTGCAGTAAGTTGGAGTGGTTATTTTAATAAATTTTTAGGATTACTCCATCTTCATATCCCTGATTGGTTAACTCAAGACCCAGGCAGTTACGCAGGTACAGGATTTTCTATGAATTTACCAGCAACAATTATTGTATTATTAGTTACTGCATTATTAGTAAGAGGTACGAAAGAGGCCGCAAAAGCAAATAATGTAATTGTTATCGTGAAAATTGCAGCAGTGCTATTTGTTATAATTGTTGGTGCATTTTGTATTAACACAGCAAATTGGGTTCCATTTATTCCTGATGAAACAACCATTTTAGATCACGGAAAAGAAAGATTCGTTTACGGTTGGAATGGTATTGTATCTGGAGCAGCTGCTATATTTTTTGCTTATGTTGGTTTTGATGCTGTTTCTACACAAGCTGGCGAAGCTATTAATCCAAAAAAAGATGTGCCGTTTGCAATTATTACTTCATTAATGGTTTGTACGGCACTTTATATTTTAGTGTCCTTAGTACTAACAGGTATGATGAATTATAAAGATTTTGATCCAATGGGAAAATATCCTAATGCAATTAAAGCACCTGTAGCTATGGCGTTTGAAATAGCTGGAATGCCTTGGGCAGTATTCATCATAACAATTGCAGCAACAGTTGGTTTAATATCCGTTTTAATGGTAATGATGCTTGGGCAATCCCGTATATTTATGGGAATGTCGAAAGATGGTCTAATTCCAAAATTCTTTTCAGAATTACACCCTGTAAATAAAACGCCATATAAAAACACTGTATTTTTAGGTGTAATTATAGCCTTAGTTGCTGGGTTTACTCCTATCAGCACATTAGCCGATATGACAAGCTTCGGAACTTTATTTGCATTTACAATGGTGTGTATTGCGGTATGGTTATTAAGAGTTAAACAACCTCATTTGCAAAGAAATTTTAAAGTTCCTGCACTTCCAATAATTGCTGTTTGTGGTATTTTAATCAATACTTTTTTAATGTATAAATTAGATAAAGACGCCCAATTATTTTCACTTGCTTGGTTAGGATTTGGATTAATTATTTATTTCTTATATAGCAAACGAAATAGTAACCTCGAAAAAGGGAAATCGGATTAATTCCGTTAATACGTTTATATTGCCAATAATATAATTCAGTTTATATTTACTTAATTTTGTAATACTTTTATACGATGGAACCCATTATTGAATTAAGTAATATAAAAAAAGAATATAAAATTGGCACCGAAGAAATTCATGCCTTAAGTGGTGTTTCTCTTAATATTTATAAAAACGAATACGTTGCTTTAATGGGTCCAAGTGGCAGTGGAAAATCTACATTAATGAATATGCTCGGTTGTTTAGATTCACCTACTTCGGGAGAATATATTTTAAATAATTTGGCTGTTGCTAAAATGACAGATAATGAATTGGCTGAAGTGAGAAATAAACAAATTGGATTTGTGTTTCAAACTTTTAATTTATTACCACGTTCTTCAACTTTAGAAAACGTCATGCTTCCATTAATATATGCTGGAATTGAAAAATCGAAGCGTATTGAAATGGCAAAAAATGTACTGGAACAAGTTGGACTAGGAAACAGAATGACTCACAAACCTAATGAATTATCAGGTGGACAAAGGCAGCGTGTAGCCATTGCAAGAGCATTAGTAAATAATCCTGCAATTATTTTAGCCGATGAACCTACTGGAAATTTAGATAGTAAAACTTCAGTTGAAATTATGGGTTTATTAGAAGATATTCATAAAAAAGGAAATACAATCATATTGGTAACACATGAGGAAGATATTGCCATGCACGCCCACCGTATTGTTCGTTTAAAAGATGGTATTGTAGAGTCAGATACAGAAAACAAAAATATAACATCCTTTGCTACACGTATGCAAAACTTTGCTTAAAAAATAAAAATATTAGCAAATAATATTTAAACTTAAAGGAAACATTTCGATTTCAACTTTTCCTTTAGCTAATAATGGTTCACCATCATAATGAGCGGGTAATTCATTTTCAAATTCTATTACTATTTTTTTGCCGATAATAGATTCTAAATATTTAAAAGTATGTACCTTTTTCGAAAATAATTTTATTCCAAATATAGGGAAAGTTAAAAATGGAAATGGTTTTAAAATACTTAGATGAAACAAACCATCATTCAGTTTAGCCGCTGGAGCAATATATACATCATTCCCCCACTGACCAGCGTTTGCAACTGTTATCAAAAAAGCAGGAGTTTCTATTTTGTTACCATCAACTGTAATTGAATAATTAATGGGTTTGTAATTAATAAATTCTTTAACACTCGTTTTAAAATAAGTAACAAATCCACGTTCAGTGCTTTCTGCAAATTTATGTGCAATTAATGCGTCAAAACCAATACCAGCGGTACAGAAAAATGGATGACTATTTATCTTACCAGAATCAATCAATACTGTTTTACCTTTTACAATAACATCTAAAGCTTTTACTAAATCCATTGGTATACCGTTACTCCTTGCTAATCCATTACCTGAACCTAAAGGTAAAATACCTAAGGATATATTAGTATTTACAACTAAAGCAGAAACCATATTTACAGTTCCATCACCTCCGCAAGCAATTACATATTGATAGTCATTGTTTTTTATTTGCTGAATAATTGGAGAAATGTCATCGGCCTCTTCCCAAATAATAATATCGTAGGGTATTTTTTTGGGGAAATGAGAAGCAATAAATGATTCAATATTTAATTTCTTTTTTACTCCTGCATTAGGATTTATTACAAAGGCATATTTAGTTTCCACATTCAAAAATACTATTAATTAATTGGAGTTGTAAAATAAAAATCTTTCAAATAAAAAGGTTCGGCATAAGCTAAATCTTCAAAATCACTTTCTTTAAATTTTTGAAAAGCCAAAGTAATTAAATGCTTAGCGCTCGGCATTATGTTTTCAATAAAATAAAAATCGTTCAAGGTATTTATCAATGGTTTTGATTTTTCGAGACCGTCACCAAAAAAATAAATAGATTTATCCAAATCGAAAACATTTATACTTTCGGGTGTAATCACCAAATTATTTGGTTTTTGATGTTCCTTTAAATCATTAGTGTGCAAAGCATAATACACTTCCATTCTTCGTGCATCAATTAAGGGGCAATAGTATGCATCCTTTTTTACAGAATCTATTACACTTTTACTTAATGATTTTAATGTATCAACTTTTATTAATGGTATATTAAGTGCATAAGCCAATCCTTTTGCACTAGCAAATCCAATTCGTAAACCAGTATAAGAACCAGGCCCAGAACTTAAAGAAATTGCATTGATTTGAGTTATATTTAAATGAGATTGTTGCAATAAATCTCTAATAAACACGTGCAAGTTTTCGGCATGACTAAATCCATTATTTATTTCTTTAATTGCAATTAATGTTTCGTTTTCACTAACTGCAACCGAACAAACAGTTGATGTGCTTTCTATATGTAAAATGTACGCCAAAATTTATTTTTTATCAGAAAATAATTCTTCTTTAGTCATTATTTTTAATTTTTCGCCATTTTTTAATGATTTTGAAACAACACCATAAGGGCCTGAAATAACTTCATCACCAACATTAATGCCACTTAAAATCTCAATATAATCGTTATCCTGAACGCCAGTTTTTACAAAAACCATTTTAGCAACTCCGTTTACATTTAAAAAAACGCATTCTTTTATTTCTTCTTTTTTCTCATTTATTTTTTTTTCTTTTTCATCTACTACAACAACACTTGGCTCTTCGTCTCTGTTTAATTCTTTTGTTTTAGTTGTATCAGAACTACGTGTTGTAACTCCCGGAATTGGAATTGTAATAATATCAGTAGCACGTTTCGTTTGTATTTCAACACTTGCACTCATTCCTGGGCGGAAAGGAGCTGGATTATTAATGGTAATTAAACTAGCATAAGACTCTCTTAGAATTCTAATTTTAACAACAAAATTTGTTACCTGATCTATAGAAATGCCAGTTGTGTTTGCAGAGTTTGCAACCTCTGTAACAATGCCTTTAAATTTTTTCCCTAAATAAGCATCAACTTCAATTATTGTTGTATCATTTTTATGAATTCGAATAATGTCATTTTCATTTACTTCAACACTTGCCTCCATTTCGTTTAAATTTGCTAAACGTAAAATTTCTGTTCCTTGTAAACCTTGAACACCAACAACTCTTTCACCTTTCTCAACATTCAATTTAGAAACCGTTCCGTCAACCGGAGCATAAATATATGTTTTATCTAAATTTGAATTAGCTTCTTTTAAACTAGCCTCAACACTTTTCACATTATAATCGGCTGCTTTTATACTTTCTGTTAATCCTTCAACATTAGCTTTTGAAGCTTCATAGGTAGCTCTTGAAATATCAAATTCTTGTTGCGATATTGTATTTTGATCAAATAATTTTTTATTTCTATTAAATGAGGATTCTGCATTTACTAAATTTGCCTGAGCTTGAGCTAATTGAGCAATTGTAGTTTTTAAATTTGCTTTACTGCTATTAACTGTTGCATTAACTCTATCAAAAGCACTTTCATAAATATCAGGTTTGATACGACAAAGTAACGTTCCTTTTTTTACTTGCTCACCTTCTTTTACATACATTTCAACAACTTCACCCGAT
>CAIYSA010000509.1 GCA_903928655.1 uncultured Bacteroidota bacterium | reverse complement strand
ATTATTCGACTGAAATTAAATAAATCTATCTCCCTTTTTTTCTTAAAATTAATAATGGTGTTTTGGTATCAAAGGTTATTTCTTTAGTATTTTGTCTTAAAAATAAACGTTCATACCAATTCTTATTTTGCTTAGTAAATAATACCAAAATAGAAGGTTTTGTTTTTGAAGCATCAGCTTGTAAATGTGTTGCAATTGTATTTTCTATTTTCATTTTTTTGAAATAGAAATTCACACCTGCTGATTTATGTTTCAATGCAATCTTATCTAATTTTGTTTTAATTTCTTCAACATCTGCTAAATAATCATAATTGAATACATTAATTTCTGCTAGCAGTGGTTTTGCGAATTTCTTAACTTCAGCAAGTTCTCCTTTTAAGTTAGCTAAATCCGAAGAATATAAAATTGAATTAATTGGTTTTACTTTATAACCTTTTGGAATTACTATAACTGGAACTGGCGAATTTTGTATTAATAATGATGTATTTGTACCTATTATTTTTTTAATTACTCCGCCTCCTCTTGTTGCTATGCAAATATAATTCATTGAGTTTTTCTTAGCATAACTATTTATCATACTGTTTACATCAATACCAGTTTCGCTTACACATTTAATTTTTTTAGCAGGAATATTGCATTCGCTATAAACTGACAAAACTAACTTATTCAGCTTTTCTAAATTAATATCGTGTGTTGATTTTACATTTTTATTGCCAAATTTTGGATTCCAAATATTATTTTCTACACCTTCAAAAATATGATAAAAAACTAAATCACATTTGGTTTGGCTTGCTAATTGAAGAGCAAAGCGTATTGCTGATTTTGAGTTTGCAGATAAATCGGTTGTAACTAGTATTTTTTTCATATCTATTTTTAAATTAATTCGATTTCTTCCATGATTTTATCAATCATTTCTTGTTCTTTTTTATTTGTTTTTTTATAAGCGTTAGCAACTTTTTCTACAGCTTTAATAATCGAGGTTTTCATTTGGTTATCTATATGGTAGGCATTTTCATTTAAGTAATTCACAAATGAGCGATATACATCTTCTGCTTGTGCTCTTTTATAAGCAATGTCTTCAAATTCAAATTCTGTGTAAAATGCTTTATTCATTCCTGAAGAATCAGATGAATGTTCAAATGGTACTAGTTCTTTTAATACAAAATCACGCAACGCTTCTACTTCTTTTTTTTGAATTACACCATCACTGTATGCTACAACATATAATAAATGACCCAACTCTTTGTAAAATTGCTTATAATTTAAGCCCTGATGATTAAATATTTGCGTTTTCATCTCCAATAATTTTTTATAAATTTCGAGATAAACAAAATATTTATTAATGACAATCGTTATGAATCAATATGATTTTTATCATATCAAACACCGTTTGTTAAATTAGTTTAACCTTTAAAAATATTTCCTAATCTTTTTTCCAGTTCTCATCTTTTCCTTTTGTATAAGGAATTGACGAGGCATCTAATTTTTGCTCTAAGTCTTTTACCTGAATAATTAAGGCGTCTAACTTCGATCTAAAAATTTGGTATTCTTCTTTAGTGATTTTAATATTTTCTTTTTGAGTTACAGTAACTCCTGTTGTGCTTTCATATAATTGATAAGCAACAGTTCCTAAACGGTTAGTAAAACTTGGTGGTGTTTCCACTTCTTTTGATGCTTTAATTCCATCACCATAATATAACAATTCACATTCAGCAAATGCTAGTTTCAATTTTCTGACATCTTCCAATAATTTAATATCCGCACCTGGGTATATTATAATTGCAAGTTTCATTATTTCCAATTTTTCTTTATGCTCATTCATTAATTTTTCAGCTCCCGAAATACTTCTGGTTAGTTCAGAAACTTCTTTTCTAAAACTTACTAATTCCGAATTACTTAATGCATTTGGTATTTGACTATTTAAACTTTTTACTTTAAAGTTTGTTTTTGGAATTACTAATTCACTGATTCCATTTTTTAATAGATATACTTCAACGGCATAATTTCCAGCAGCAATTAAAAATCCTTCATCTGCATTATCATAACGACCTGGTTTAGGTTTATTAGGATTTATTGGACTTGTAGTTTCCATTCTCAAATTCCAACTCATGCGGCTAATTCCTTTTGATGGTGCGCTAGTTAATTTTTTAATTTCTTTTCCTAAACTATCTTTAATAATCCAAATCAGTTGAGCACTTTCTTCTTGCTCTTCTTTTCTTAATTCTTCAAATGTTGGATAAGCAACATCTTTTTTATCTTTCTCTAAAGTATTTTGTTTTTCCTGACGAATGGCTTTTAATGTTTTATATTCATCTTTCATATATAATGAAAATGTAACACCGTATGCAGGATTTGCAGCCGACCATAAATCAGCACCTTGTGAGCCCGTGCCTGTTAAACCTAATGGTGCAGACGGAACATAAACTAATGCTTCTTCTATTGAAAATAAAAATGCTTTTTTATCAAAGGTTTCTTTTTTCAAATTTCGTAATGGCGAATAATTATCTAACACATAAAACCCTCTTCCAAATGTTGCAGCTACTAAATCTGTTTCGCGTTGTTGAATATCAAAATCATAAACAGCAATGGTTGGTAAGCCACTTAATTTTGTCCAAAATTTTCCGCCGTCATTTGTGAAGTAAGCACCAAACTCAGTTCCAACAAATAATAAATTAGGATCCATAAAATCTTGTTTCACACAATACACCGATCCTCTTACTGGTAGATTACCTGCAATGCTTGTCCATGTTTTTCCTTTGTCAGAACTCTTTAATAGGTAAGGTTTAAAATCTCCCGAACGGTGATTATTAAATACGGCAAATACTTCGTTTTCATTAAACAAAGAAGCGGTAATCATATTAACGCGCGTGTTTTTTGGAACACCTATAAATGATTCTATTTTTGTCCATGAGGCGCCTGTGTTATCCGACACTTGGATTAAACCATCATCTGTTCCTGCATACAACAATCCTTTTTTCTTTGGAGATTCATCTAAAGCAATGATGTTGCCATAAATCGTAGTAGATTGATTTTTCATCACCGCATCAATCGACCAAACTTGTCCCATCACTTTTAATTTATTTCTATCAATTTGTTGCGTAAGGTCTGGCGAAATAGTTTTCCAATCATCACCATAGTTAGTAGTTTGAAATACTTTATTTGCTGCAAAATATAAAGTATGATTATCATGTGGCGATACCAATAATGGTGCATCCCAGTTCCAACGGTATCCAGCTTCTCCTTTTCCTGGTAATGGTTGAATCGAAATTTTTTCTCCAGTTACTTTATCAAAACGCACTAAGCCTCCGTATTGAGATTCTGAAAAAACTATGTTTGGATTTAATGGATCAATCGCTGATTCAAAACCATCACCACCACAAGTAATATACCAATCGGAATTTAATACACCTGCATTATTAATACTGGCTGATGGACCTCCCATAGAATTGTTATCCTGAGTTCCTCCATAAATATTATAAAACGGCAATGCATTATCTGTTGCTACTTTATAAAATTGAATGATTGGAAGATTTGCATAATATTTCCAATCTTTTGCATGGTTGTAGGTTTCATAAATACCACCATCGCAACCAACTAACCAATGTTCATCATTTGTTGGATCAATCCAAATACAGTGGTTATCCACATGTTTTAATTCTTCCCCTGTGTTTACAAATGTTTTTCCACCATCTATTGAATGATGCAACCAGGTATCCATCGCAAATATTTTATCACGATTTGTTAAATCACAAAAAATTTCCTGATAATAATTTCCGCTTGTATTGTAGTTCGACATTTTTGCCCAGCTTGCACCTTTGTTGGTTGATTTATAAAATCCTCCTTTATCATCTTTTCCTTCTACAATCGCATACACATAATTTTCATCAACTGGAGAAACTGCAATACCAATTCTTCCCATTTCACCTTTTGGTAATCCGTTATTTATTTGGTTCCATGTTTTACCAGCATCTGTTGATTTGTATAAAGCAGATTCAGGACCACCACCAATATACGTCCACTCCTGGCGGCGACGTTGATGCGCAGCGGCGTACAAAATGTTTGGATTTTTTGGATCCATAGCAATTTCAGAAACACCCGTTTCATCCGAAATAAATAAAACGCGTTCCCATGTTTTTCCACCGTCACTAGTTTTGTAAACACCACGTTCGCTACCTGCGCTCCAAACCGGACCATAAACAGCCACCCAAACAATATTTTCATCGGTTGGATGAATGATTATATTACCAATGTGTTCAGATGTTTTTAAACCCATGTTGATGAAACTTTTTCCGCCATCCATTGATTTATAAATACCATCGCCATAAGCTACTGAACGTTGGTTATTATTTTCGCCAGTACCAACCCAAATAGCATTTGGATTTGAAGGAGCAATTTCGACACAGCCAATTGAGAAAGAACCATACTCATCAAAAATAGGAGTGAAGGTTGTGCCATGATTCGTTGTTTTCCAGACACCACCGCAAGCGGCTGCCACATACCAGGTGTTTTGATTTTTTGGATGAATGGCTATATCAATTACTCTACCAGAGGTAAGCGAAGGACCAACTAATCTAAAATTTAAACCACTAACGGTTGATGATGTAAAAAGTGCTGAATCTTTTAGGGGTGATTTTTTTTGTGAAAACGCAGTTAACGAAATAGCTGCAAGTATAGATAAGCTTAAATTTTTTATCATAAATAGTATTTTTTAAATGACTAAAACTACAAACAATTTTATTATTTCCTAATATATGGGGATTATTAATGATAAAATTAT
>CAIYSA010000508.1 GCA_903928655.1 uncultured Bacteroidota bacterium | reverse complement strand
TGTTTAAAAAGGAAAATCTATTACGTTGGGAATATTTTACGCCTTCTAAATATTTAATAGTCATTAATAAAGAAAAGGTTTTCATCAAGGATGAAAAAAAGACTTCAAAATACGATATGAATAGCAATAAAGTATTTAAAGAAATTAATGATATAATGATTTCATGTGTTCAGGGAACCATTTTTAAATCAAGTAAATTTAAAACTTCCTATTTTGAAAATGAAAAATATTATAAGCTTGAAATGACTCCAAAAACAAAGAATATGAAAGATAGTTTTAAAAAAATTAATTTGTATTTCGATAAAAATATTACTTCGGTTTCTAAAATTGAAATGATTGAAACGAGCGAAGATTTTACTTTAATTGAATTCTTAAATAAAAAATTAAATGCGCCTATTTCTGAAAATAGCTTTATTATTAAGTAGCATATTATGTATTTCAGGTTGTAGAATTTCTAAATACAATCATCGGAATTGTGATAAAATTAGTTTAACTAAAGATTTAATAACACCAGTTTTTAATCCTAATTCTACTTTAAGATACAATACCACAATTGATGTTCTGAAAAATCATTTATCGGGTTTGATAATAGTTAAGCAAACCGACTCAATTACTAAACATATTGTATTTGTTACCGAATTAGGAATGAAAATGTTTGATTTTGAATTAAATGATCATGAAATAAAAACAGCTTATATATTTGAACCATTAAACAAGCTAAAATTAATTGAAGCCTTAAAACGAAATTTTTCTAATATGTTTTTATTAAATGAGCTAGATAAAAATGGTATAGAATGCAGTAGAAATGGTATTAAGTTTTTTTTTGTAGCTAACCATACAATGAAATGGGCGTATTCAGGACCAGTAAGTGATAATAATAATTTGGATTTACGTCTTCAAGAAACATTTCATAATCATAAAAGAACATCTAGAATTAATTATATTTATAACGTAAAAACCCAATCTTATAGCCATATTTCATGCAAACAGTATGGATTAATAAAATTTTATTTTGAATTAACCGAAATACAAAAATAGATATGACTACAACTTTTTTGCTTAATGATTTTTATTCAATTCAATCTTCTCAGTTATCTGAAGGCGATAAATTTATTTCGGAGATTATATTGAATAAAAAGCATCCCATTTTTAACGGCCATTTTGAGCAAATGCCTGTCGTGCCTGGTGTTTGTCAAACTCAAATAATTACGGAACTTTTGCAGCTACATTTAAAAAAAATTTTAATGTTGCAAAAAGGAGATAATATTAAATTTTTGGCAATGATTATTCCAACTCAAATTGATAAGATAACTGTTGAAATTAGTTTTAAAATAGAATCAGAAAGTATTAGTGTGGATGCTAAATTGTGGGCAGAAACAATTACATTTACAAAATTTAAAGGAACATTTATAATTATTTAACCTCATGTCAACAAAAGAATTATTAAACAAACAAAATGATAAAACAGTTTTTAAAATTGTGTTATCTATTAGTGCTCTTATCTGTGTTGTGGTAGTTGTATTAAATCAGAAATTAATTCCAGTTCCAAACTCATTCCCGCATTTTATTTATAAATTACCAATGCTTAATGCATTTTTAAATGGGAGTTGTAGCATATTATTAATAGCATCATTGTGGGCAATCAAAAAAAGAAATTTCGAATTACATAAAAAATTAAATCTAACTGCTTTTTTATTGTCTTCACTTTTTTTATTATCATACGTTACAGCTCATTATTTTATACCTGATACAATCTTTGGCGATGTAAATCATAACCATGTTTTAGAGATAAATGAAATGCAAATGGTTTCTGGAATTAGAGCTATTTATTTGGTTATTTTATTAAGTCATATTTTTTTGGCAGTTATTGTTTTGCCTTTAATTTTATTATCTTTTTACTATGCTTTAAAGGATGATAGAGTAAAACACAAAAAAATTACACGTTTTAGTTATCCAATTTGGTTATATGTTACTGTTACAGGGGTTATAGTTTATTCTATGATTGCTCCTTACTATAACTATTAATTTGAATTTAATTTCACATACCTTTTTGTATATTTAGGAAATAATTATGGCATTAAGGCAAACACAAAATTTTAAATTATTACAAAAACTTTCGCCCCAACAAATTCAATTAATGAAATTGTTGCAGTTGCCTACTGTTGCTCTTGAACAAAGAATTAAAGAAGAGCTCGAATTAAATCCTGCATTGGAAGAGGATACACTTTCTGAAGATGAAGAAATTGAGAATGAATACGATGAAGTTGATTCTAGTGAAATAGTAGAAGATAATGATTTTGAAGAAAAGGTTCCTGATAAAATTGAAGATGGATACGAGATAGAAGATTATATGGGAGACGATGAGATGGATTCCTATAAATATGAAATTTCAAATAGTAGTTCTGATGATGAAGTTTTTCAACCAGTAGCAGTTGAAGGGCCAGATTTTCATTCTCAACTTGAGGAGCAGTTGGGCTTAAGAGACATTACAGAGGAACAGTTTTCGATTGGCTTATACTTAATTGGATGTATTGATGAAGATGGATATATTCGAAGAGATTTAGATTTAATTGTAGATGATTTAGCATTTTCTCAGAACATCCGAACTACAATTGAAAAATTAAGCGAAGTGCTTAGTATAATTCAAGAATTTGAACCATCTGGGGTAGGAGCTCGTAGTTTGCAAGAGTGCTTATTAATTCAATTAGACAGAAAGCCAGTTAAAGCAAAAGAAACTCACTTAGCTATTGAGGTTATTAAAACCATGATGGATGAGTTTTCGAAAAAACATTACGATAAAATAATTCGTAAACTTAACATAGAAGACGAAGATTTGAAAGATATTATTTCTGAAATCACACAATTAAATCCTCGACCAGGCAATTCAGAAGGAGATAATAAAAGTCAGGTGACTGAAATTGTTCCAGATTTTAATATTTCTGTAAATGATGGCATTCCGGAATTAAGTATTAATCAAAGAAATTTGCCTGAATTAAAAATTAGTGCAGATTATATTGCAATGCTTAAAGAATATTCACGACTAAAAGAAAAGGCAGGAAAGGAAGCAACGGGTTTTGTAAAAGGAAAAATTGAGTCAGCACAATGGTTTATTGAGGCCTTGCAGCAACGTCATTCAACTATGTTAGTTTCCATGCATGCTATTATGATGTATCAATATGAGTATTTTGCTTCTGGAGATGAATCAAAGTTAAAACCTATGATTTTAAAAGATATTGCAGATACTGTAAACCTTGATATTTCAACTATTTCGCGCGTTGCGAATAGCAAATATGTTCAAACGCCTTATGGGACATTTTTATTAAAAACATTTTTTTCGGAATCATTAAGTACTGAAGGAGGTGAAGAAGTTAGTACGCGCGAAGTGAAAAAAATATTGCAAGAATGCATTGCAAATGAAAATAAAAAGAAACCTTTAACAGATGATGCATTGTGTGAAATATTAAAGGAAAAAAGTTATCATATTGCACGAAGAACTGTTGCAAAATATCGTGAGCAATTAGATATTCCTGTTGCCAGAATGCGAAAGGAAATATAAATTATGGGTTGTTTTGGAATATCTATTTCTTTAAAAACTCATGCCAATTGAAATTCCAAACCAAAACTGAAAGTAATTTGGGTGAAATCCAAGCGCATCATTGCTTGTAATAATTGGGGTTATTGCAGTTCTGAAAAACAATCCATCATCTTGTTTTTGATACCGATAACCAAACCGCCAGACACTAAACAAAATATTTTCCCAATTATAAATATCTGGTTGATTTGGTTTTTCATTATACCTTCTTTGTAATGTCCCACCTAATCCTAATTCTAAGTGGTGTGGGTTTTTTAAAAAAATGAAGTTATTTTCTACTACAATAATTGGTTCGTAATAAATAGAATTCATATTGATTGCAAATCCAACTCTTCCACTTATTTTTAAATTTGGCCGGTAAAAATAAATTCTATCTACATTAATTGAATATAAACCTGCATTTCCTCCTAGTTCTATAAAACATGCAGTTTTGGATGGTTTTAACTTATAATCACGTGTAGATTTTAGGTTATAATCTTCTTGTGCTAAAATGGATAGCGGAATAAAAAACAGTAAAAATAATGAATAGAAAATACGCATACCGATAGAATTTTCAATAATCATATTTGTTTTTCCACCTAAGTTTTAAAAACTCTTTTAATTCTTTTTCACGAGAATTTTCGGACGGATTAAATAGCGTAGTTCCTGAAATTTCATTTGGCAAAAATTCCTGTTCCACAAAATTTGAATTATAATCGTGGGCATATTTATATTCTTCACCATAACCAAGTTCTTTCATTAATTTTGTTGGGGCATTTCGCAAATGAAGCGGCACTGGTAAATCGCCTGTTTGTTTTACTAATTGTTGCGCTTTATTTATAGCCATATAACTACTATTACTTTTTGCAGAACAAGCCAAATAAGTTGTGGTTTGCGATAAAATAATTCGGCTTTCTGGAAATCCAATAATATTTACTGCCTGAAAACAATTGTTAGCCATTACTAACGCAGTTGGGTTTGCATTTCCAATATCTTCAGATGATAATATTAATAAACGACGAGCAATAAATGATGGATCTTCTCCTCCTTCTATCATTCTTGCTAACCAATAAACTGCAGCATTTGGGTCAGAGCCTCTTATAGATTTTATATAAGCCGAAATAATATCGTAATGTTGTTCGCCACTTTTATCATAAAGAGCTAAATTTTGTTGAATGTATTTTTTTACAATTTCATCTGTAATTATTATCTCTTTGGTGTTGATACAATTAACTACTATTTCTAATGCATTCAATAATTTGCGACCATCTCCTCCAGAAATCCTTATTAATGCTTCGGTTTCTTTTAATATAATATTTTTGGTTTTTAAAACAGAATCACTGCTGATTGCATTATTTAGTAATAGTATAAGTTCATCTTTACTCAAATGCTTTAAAACGTATACTTGACAACGAGATAAAAGTGCTGGAATTACTTCGAAGCTTGGATTTTCAGTTGTTGCACCAATTAATGTTACAATTCCTTTTTCTACTGCATTTAATAATGAATCTTGTTGAGATTTACTAAACCTATGAATTTCATCAATAAATAATACCGGCTTTTCTATTTTAAACAAACCACCATCACCTTGAGCTTTTTCAATAACTTCCCTTACATCTTTTACTCCCGAATTAATTGCGCTCAATGAGTAAAAAGGTCTCTTAAGAGTATGAGATATTATTTGTGCTAAAGTAGTTTTTCCTACGCCGGGAGGCCCCCAAAGTAAAATAGATGGTAGTAAATTTTGATCAATAGCTTTTCTTAAGCCCGATTCGAGGCCTATAATATGTTGTTGCCCAATGTAATTAGTTAAATTAGTTGGTCTAACACGTTCTGCTAAAGGTTGCATATATTAGGTTAAAATTAGGATTCAAATGTTAACAGAAATTATTTTTTTCTATTATGACTATAAAAGTAAATTTATTATATTTACCTAAACAAAATATTTAATAACAATGGTGGCTATAAAAAACATAATAATTTCTGCGTCAATTATTACAATTGGTATATTATCTATAAATGCAGTTCCAAAAGGGGAGCCAAAAGATGCGCTTGATAAGAGAATTTTTAAAGTTGTAATGACAGAAGTTAAAGAAGGCGCAGCTCCAAAAAAAGGTTTGGATGATGAAATTGAGTTTAAAGGCGGAAAAATGTTTAGCCAATTTTTATTTGATAAATTAGAATATAAATGGACAAAGTACGAAGTTAAAAAAGATTCAGTATTTACTGATGAAGAGCAAAATGAGATTCACTGGATAGAAGCTGAAATTTCATCTACAGATGCAAATGACCAAACAATGTTAATGACTTGTACGGTAGAAGATTATGACATTCAAGGTGTAATTAAAATTACTAAAAAGGATAAATTGAAAAAGAAATACGAATTTTCCGGAAAGGAAAAAGATAAAAAGAAGAAAAAGTAATTTTTGAAGAATTTAAAAAAGGGCTAACAATTTTGTTAGCCCTTTTTTATGAATAGATAATTTTATTTTACGAGTTTTGAATT
>CAIYSA010000507.1 GCA_903928655.1 uncultured Bacteroidota bacterium | reverse complement strand
TTGTTTGGCCAAAAAGTAAAAATTGAAGATTTGGTTTTAATAAAACCAATATATACCAAAAAGTATAATGAAATTAATAGTTTGGGAAATGTTGTGAAATTAAAAATGGATTTTAATTCACCCGAAATTTTAAATCAGGAGGATGTGAATTTTTTAAAAGATGTTAGCATTTTAAAAGTAGAATTATATTATACTGCTTTTCAAGTATCCGAAACATTTAGTCAGCCTAAATTAAATAGAGAACGTATTCAAAATTTAAAGAAAATATTTCCCGAATTATTTAATCAATCCTTTGTTAATTGGGAATTTAAAGCACAAAATGATTGTAAAAATGATAAAGAAGCTCATGAATATTTTCATGGTTTTGTTATCACATATCTTCCTAAAACTTCTAAAAAAGAAACCGAATCAGAAATTACAGGAATCAAAAAACTTTTGAAGTCTGACTCATTGGGATATGATTCTGTTTATACGGTTTATCATTCAAAATATAAAAGAAAAAAATACAAAACAGGCTATTATTTACCAACTTCTAAACGAAAATTGGAAAAAGGAATTGTTTATGAAAAAAAGAGTTTTTTAAAAAGGAAAAAACAAATGGAAATTAGGATAGATACAATTCGTGTCGGTGTGCAATTTCATAAATTTGTAAGAGGAAAAAATGCAATGTCGTTTGTAAAAAGAAATTTAAGCGATTCAACTATTTTTTCTGTTTTAGGGCGACATAAAAATTGGGATGAAATTGCTTTTGTTTGTGATGTAACAGGCAGCATGTCATCATATTCAACACAACTATTAATTTGGTATAAATTAAATTGCATGACAAATGCAATCCGTTATTTTACTTTTTTTAATGATGGGGATAATAAGGCTGATAAAAAGAAGAAAATTGGTAGTATAGGTGGTATTTATAATATTGAAGCTGGAAATTATGATGCTGTAGAAATGATGATTCAAAATGCAATGAAAGCGGGTAGTGGAGGTGATGCTCCTGAAAATAATTGTGAGGCATTAATTGAAACAATCAAAAAGAATCCAAATGCAAAAGAATATGTTATGATTGCTGATAATTTTGCAAACATAAAAGATTTAGAATTAATAAAGCAAATAAATAAACCAGTTCATATTATTATTTGCGGTACAGCAAATTATATGATTAATACAGATTATTTAGATTTAGCATTAGCAACCAAAGGCAGTATTCATAGTATAGAAAACGATATTGAAAATTTAAAAAATGTAAATGAAGGCCAAACAATTACATTTGAGGGTAAAAAATATATCTTACAAAATGGTAAATTTCATCAAGTGATGGTAATGTAAAACTCATTGTTGTATTAATAAGAATCGTTGATTATTTAAAATAAAAAAACCCTTTGCTATAAAACAAAGGGTTTTTTTATTAATTTTTATAATTAGATAATTATACGCGGCTTACATTTACTGCATTAAGACCTTTTTTGCCATCTTGCACATCATAAGTTACTTGATCATTTTCTTGTATTTCATGAATCAATCCTGATGCGTGAACAAATACTTCTTCACCATTTTCACCTTTAATAAATCCAAAGCCTTTAGCTTCGTTAAAAAATTTTACTGTTCCTTTATTCATTTTGTTTGTTTTTTTGTGTTTACCAATGTGGTAAACGGGTTTACTTATTTTTAATCTTTAATTGTTAGAGTTTATTAAGCTCTTGTAACGTTTACTGCATTAAGACCTTTTTTTCCGTCTTGAACTTCATAAGTTACTTCATCATTTTCTTGAATTTCGTCTATTAATCCTGTTGCGTGAACAAATATTTCTTGTCCATTTTCGTCTTTAATAAATCCAAAGCCTTTAGCTTCGTTAAAAAATTTTACTGTTCCTTTACTCATCTTTGTTGTTTTTTTTGTGTTTACCAATACGGTAAACGGGTTTACTTATTACTTCAGTTTCCATTGTGGAAATGCGTTTTAATTATTCGCTAAGAAAAGTGTAAAAATTTTAGAATTGCAATTAGATGTCACAAGCCAGATTGAGATACAATCTTCATAAGAAGTTGACAAATGTAATCATTATTATCGAATAATCTAATATTTATTTGTAATTAACTGAATATCAAAAGAATTTAACGCTTAATTCACTAATATTTAATGTAAATTTTGCTTTTAAAATTAGATTTTTATACCTGAATAATTTTTAGATGTAGTATTACTTATTTTTCTAAAAACAACAATTTTGTCAAAAAAATAACTAATAATTATCTTATTAAAATCAAAAGCCCTCTGTTTTTTAACAAAGGGCTTTATAAAATGAATGAATTGAGATGCTGAATCGAGTTCAGCATGACTGCTTCGATTTAAATTAAGCCTTTACAGATGCTCTAATAATATTTAAAGCACCACCAGCTTTAAACCACTCAATTTGTTGAGCATTATAGCTATGATTTACTTTAAAGCTTTCAGAAGTTCCATCAGCATGGTTTAATGTTAATGTTAATTGCACACCTGGTGTAAATGTTGTTAAACCTGTTACATCAATACTATCATCTTCTTTAATTTTATCATAATCAGCAGTGTTAGCAAATGTAACACCTAACATACCTTGTTTTTTAAGGTTTGTTTCGTGTATACGTGCAAACGATTTTACTAATACAACGCGTACTCCTAAATGACGAGGCTCCATTGCTGCGTGCTCACGAGAAGAACCTTCACCGTAATTTTCGTCACCAACTACTATTGTTGAAATATTGCTTGCTTTGTATGCACGTTGTACAACTGGTACGCCAGCGTATTCGCCTGTTAATTGATTTTTTACTGAATCTGTTTTTTCGTTAAATGCATTTACTGCACCAATTAACATATTGTTTGAAATATTATCTAAATGTCCACGGTATTTTAACCATGGGCCAGCCATAGAAATATGATCCGTTGTACATTTTCCTTTAGCTTTGATTAATAATTTTAAACCTTTAAAATCCATTCCTTCCCAAGCAGAGAAAGGATCTAATAATTGTAAACGTTTACTAGTTGGTTCAACTAAAACTTGAACGCCACTGCCATCAGCAGCTGGTGCTTGATAACCTGCATCTTCAACAGCAAAACCTTTGGTTGGTAATTCGTCGCCACTTGGTGCATCAAATTTAACTTGTTCACCTTTTTCGTTTGTTAACGAATCCGTTAAAGGATTAAATGCTAAAGTACCTGCAATAGCTAATGCAGTTACAATTTCGGGAGATGCAACAAATGCGTAAGTGTTTGGATTTCCATCGGCACGTTTAGCAAAGTTACGGTTGAACGAATGAATGATTGTATTTTTTTCTTGTTTCTCAGCACCCATTCTGTCCCACATTCCAATACATGGTCCGCAAGCATTTGTAAATACAGTTGCGCCAACTTCAGCAAATACATCTAAAAAACCATCGCGAGCAATCGTGTAACGTATTTGTTCAGAACCTGGATTAATTAAAAACTCAGCTTTTGATTTTAAACTTTTTGCAGAAACTTGCTTAGCTAAAGAAACTGCACGAGCAATATCTTCGTAAGAAGAGTTTGTACAAGAACCAATTAAACCAGCAGAAATTTGTAAAGGCCAGCCATTTTTTTCGGCTACTTCTTTTAATTTAGATATTGGAGTAGCTAAATCAGGAGTAAATGGTCCATTAACATGTGGTTCTAATTCTGATAAATTGATTTCGATTACTTCATCAAAATAGTTTGAAGGATTAGCATAAACTTCGCTATCTCCAGTTAAATGTTCTTTAATACCATCTGCTAAAGCCGCCACATCAGCACGACCAGTAGCTTTTAAATAACGGCTCATACTATCATCATAACCAAATGTAGAAGTGGTAGCACCAACTTCAGCACCCATGTTACAAATTGTACCTTTACCAGTACAAGATAAACTGATTGCACCCTCACCAAAATATTCAATTACTTTATCAGTACCACCTTTTACTGTAAGGATACCAGCAACTTTTAAAATCACATCTTTAGCACTTGACCATCCGCTTAATTTACCAGTTAATTTAACACCAATTAATTTTGGCATTTTCAGTTCCCAAGGTAAACCAGCCATCACATCGCAAGCATCAGCTCCACCAACACCAATGGCAATCATACCTAAACCACCAGCATTAACTGTATGAGAATCGGTACCAATCATCATTCCTCCTGGGAAAGCATAGTTTTCTAAAACTACTTGGTGAATAATACCAGCACCTGGTTTCCAAAAACCAATTCCGTATTTATTTGAAACTGAACCTAAAAAATCATAAACTTCTTTGCTTTCAGAATTAGCAAAAGCTAAATCTTTATCAGCACCAACTTTTGCAGTAATTAAATGGTCGCAATGAACTGTAGAAGGCACAGCTACTTTAGGGCGACCAGCTTGCATAAATTGTAATAAAGCCATTTGAGCAGTTTCATCTTGCATAGCAACTCTATCAGGGTTAAAATCTACATAAGACGAACCACGAGGATAATCTTTTAATTCAGTACTAACATCTAAATGTGAGTAAAGGATTTTTTCTGCTAAAGTTAAAGGTCTTCCAAGGTTTTTACGAGCTGCTTCAAT
>CAIYSA010000506.1 GCA_903928655.1 uncultured Bacteroidota bacterium | reverse complement strand
CATAATCTTGTAATTCATTTTCAAGTTCTAATTTTTGTCTTAGTTTAGATTCAAACGAGTCAAAATAATTAAATGGTAACTCAAAACACTTCTTTCCGTTTTCATCAACTGGAGAATTCTGATCATCATTAATATTATTTTCTATTTTGTTCATTTCAACTTTGACTGTATTTATTTGTAAAGGTTTAATGTTTTATTAATATTTCTTCAATTTTTTTTGCTGCAATATGGTATGAGGCTTTTAAAGCTCCAACTGATGTATCTAAAATTGCAGACATTTCTTCATAAGGCGTTTCATCATAATATCTCATATTAAACACTAATCTTTGTTTTTCGGGCAATGTTAAAATGGCTTGTTGCAATTTTAATTGTATTTCGTCGCCGCTAAAAAATGTATCACTTTCTAATGATTTTGATAATTGATATTCAATGGGATGAATTGATGTTGTATTTGCTCTTTGTTTTTGTTTTAAAAAGGTCAAGGATTCGTTTGTTGCAATACGATAAAGCCATGTATATAATTGTGACTCTTCTTTAAATCCTGCTAATCCTTTCCAAGTTTTAATGAATGTATTTTGTAAAACATCATCAGTATCATCATGACTAATTACGATTTTACGAATATGCCAATATAACTTTTGTTGGTATTTTTGAATTAAATGATGCAATGCCATATTTCGTGACTGCTCATCACGATATAAACTTAATATTTCCTCATCGGAGTATTGTTGCATTTTTATATTTAAAATTTATAAACTTATTCTTTTGACTTCAAAAAAAAGAAATGGTTTAATTCTAAATATTTTTTTAAAACAAATAACCTATTTTTAAAAAGATGTTAAATCTATTTATTCCTCTTACTCTTTTTTTATACGTATCCTCAATGTATGTTTCTTTGGTTGGATATTTATCAAATTCATTAAAGTTTACGCCTAATATATCTTTTGGAATTGATAAAAGTGCAAATAATTGAGTAGATGCTCCAAAATCAACAATAATATTATTTGCAAATATTCTACTTTTTCCCCAACCTAACATGAAATTAAATCCTGCAAAATTTTGATTTTTCGGACCAAAATCTGTTATTGTAAAATTTGTTGGGCCAGCAGATGGGTAATAAGCACCTTTAATGACCATGTTTTTATCATAACTAGTTTTTACTGTATTTATAACTGGACCAAACATTAAATATCTTCCCCAAGGTGCAATGTATCGTTTTCCGAAATATTTAAAAGTCAGTCCGTAAGTTAATCCTCTTATGCTATAAAATCCTTCTGGGTTACCACTATAATAGTTAGTCGAATTTCTATTTCCCGATTCGCATATCTCACTATTATCAAATGCTGTTTTATAATATTTTACATTTAAGCAAATTAACCATTTACTAGAGGCTACAAAATCAAGAGATATTTCGTGCAAATTGTTGAATGTTATTACCCCTGTTTCTGCATTTCCTTGCTCATTTATAATGTCTCCAAATAATGTTTCATTATTTTTTGTTGCACCAATTATTGCAGGGCTCGCATGAAATCCATAACTAATCACCATGTGCTTACCCATAAATCCTGAAGATTGAGCGTAAAAACATTGGTAGGATATTAATGTGAAAAATAAGTAAAGTATTATTTTATTCATAAAGATTTTTGTTATTTTTTTGAATTAATATTTCTGTTTTTAATTTCAATCCTAAATTAGATATAGTAATAGTTAAAATAAGTACCCAACTTTTATAAATACATTAAAACGATTTGCCCCTCTAACTCTATACGAAGAGGTTTTCTTAATGTAGTCTGTATTATCTATCCTGTCTATAAATGTATCCTCTCCAATTGCATCAAACAAAGTTGTTAAAAGTGAAAAAAGATTAGTATTAAATCCGTAATCAATGATAATTTTATTCGCTATAATTCTTGTTCTGCCTAAACCAAAAAGAAAATCAAATTTTTTATATTTTTGCTTTTCAGGTCCAAAATCTGTAAATGTTTTTGGAATATTTGTATAATAATTATTATCAATGTTTAAATACATTTCCTTTGGATCATAACTACAGGTATAAGTTTTAATATTTAAACCAAACATCATGTATCTACCCCAAGGAGCAACATAACGATTATAAAAAAGTTTTCCGTAAATATTATAATTTATTGACTTAATAGTATATAATCCATTTGGCTTACCATATATTGAAATAGAATTTGAATATCCAGAATCATCAATATATGTTTGACTCGCACTAAGATATAAAGCATTATTATAAGTAGTTTTATAATATTTTGCTGAAAAGCCAATTGAAAATCTTGTTTTAACGGCATACTCAATAAAAGCCTCGTGCATGGTATTAAAAGCAAATGAACCTGATTCAGAATTCCCTTTTGTTAAAAATGATTTACCGGCCCCATTTGAATTAGTTAACGCAGGCCAAAAATAAAAACCATAGCCTACAGCAAATCTTTTACCCATAAAGCCCGGTGTTTGAGACTGTAAACAATTAGAAATACAAAATAGTATATATATAATGAGTAAGTTTTTTTTCATGTTTAGTTTTAAAATAGATAGCCGATTTTCAGAAAAACGTTAAAGCGATTAAAACTTCTTACCCTAGATTTTTCTGTTTTTTCGATGTAATCATTTCTAGAAATATATTTACCACTTGCAGGATCAAATGTGTCAAAAAGTAACATCCCCAATGAAATAGCTTGCATGGTTGCACCAAAATCGACAACCACTTTATTCGAAATGATTCTACTTCTTCCCCAACCTAGCATTAAGTCAAATCTTTTAAAAGTTTGATTTTTTGGTCCAAAATCAGAATAAGTTGTGTCTTTTGTTTCGTATACATAGTACATCCCGTTATAATAAGTAGCATCAATTTTTGCTTTAATGTTCATTATTTTTGGGTCATAGGTTGTTTTTGAAAAATTTACAACCGGACCAAATAACATATATCTTCCCCATGGAGCTACATTTCTGGAGCCAAAATATTTTGCATAAATTCCGAAATTATTTCCCCTAATTGTATAGTAACCGCGAATGTTGTTCGAGTAATTAATGGTATTATAAAATTCTTTTAATTCAACACTGTTATCAAAGCCAGTATTATACGTTTTAAAATTAGTGCAAATCATCCATTTACTCGAAATTACTAAGTCTATGTGAATTTCATGAGCTGAATTAAAAACTAAAGCGTTATTATCTGCAGTTCCATTACTGCCAAGAATATTGGTTCCTATTAATGTTTCGTTGTTTTTTGTTGCTCCAAAAATTGCAGGACTAGTATTAAAACCATAGCCAATCACTAATCTCTTTCCTATAAAACCAGAGGTTTGTGCAAGAATAAAAAATGATTTTGCCAAAAATAAAATAATAAGAAATCTACTCATATTATTTCGAATGAATTAATTCATAAAATGTTTGATAAACTTTTGCATAAAGTAAAGTTTGAGAATCTTTTTCTGAAAAAGCTTCATACTTTTTATATACAACTTCTTTAGTTTTTAAATCATAAATAAAACTATAGAAATAAGTTTTATTTCTAGTTAATCCAATTACATAACTTACAATTCCTGTTTTTAAAACATATCGCGTACCATATTTAGAAACAACATTTTCAATTTCATTTGTATTTAAAATAGTATTTCTATCATTGTCATTTGCGTCAAATTTTTCGTCAAACCAATCGTTTAATACGGAATAATCATTCATTTTATCTACATCAGCAGTGGTCAATAAACCCGGATCAAGTGTTACGAGTTCAAAGTTTTGACGTTTAGCACAATCATTAATAATAGTTATTAATTTTTCCTGCTTTTTATCCGCTTCAACATATTGAACCTTCTCTTTTTGAGTAATATCTACTTTAACATAAAATGGTTCCAATAGTAATACTTTAGTAATTTTTGTTCCTGAAGAAATATATTCGCCTTTTTTCTTTTTTTTGTAAGATTTAGAATTGCTTTTATCATAATTCGAAAAACCAGAACCTGTATTTGTTGATTGACCAGCTGATGGAAATTTTGAAGTAAATTCTTTATCGTTTAAAAATAAATCTAAATAAACTTCTTTATAATAAGCTGTATCATAGTTTTTGAAATTATTTTCTTTTTGCAGATTGGCAATTAAATCTGTTTTTGAATTAGTCTCTTCAATTTTTTTTACCGAATCTTTTACAATTTCAGTTTTTGGAATTTCTTTTTTCTGTAATCTAACAAAATCAAAAATATTCCAGTTAACCTGTCCAACTAATTTAAATAAGCTATCCGAATAACTTTCAATAAATTTGTTTGTTGGAAATTTTTTATGTGCTCTATAAACATAATTTAATGACATGATTGTAAATTCATTACTAGGCATTTTATTTATTAAATGATATAATTGTTGAGGGTAACTTTCAACATCTGAATGCCCGGGTATGCCATTTTCTAAGTATGAATCATGCGTATAGCTAAGTTGAGAATTACCATGTAATGATAAGCCATATAAACATTTTGCAATAATCTCAGAAACATATTGGTTATTTGGATATTTAATATTTAAAATATAAGCAGCATATAATGCACTTGGGTAATCTCTATTTTTTAAATAAAGTCTGCATAATTCCATTCTTGATAAATCTCTTGTGTATTCAAATTCTTTTTGATTTACTAACGCATTTACTCTACCGTCATTGCTTCTATTTGAAATTAATTCAGTAATCGCTTGTTTTCGTTTGGCTGTATTTGGATGGGTTTGTTTTGTGTCATCTTCATTTGAATTGTTTCTAATTGAAGACACTTCTTTCAAAAAATAGCCTTGTGGAATAATGAATTTTTCGGTTTCAAAAAAAGTTTTTTTGAATTCAACTAATTCAAATGGTAAGTGAGAATATTGTAAAACATCAAATGCTTTTTGCGCTTGTTTTAAATTATAATTGCTTTGTTCAAATAATTTAAAACCTTCCAAATCGGCTTCACTTTCAAATTCTTTTGAATACTGACATTTTTCGATTAGTTTATCTTCGCTACTTTGCCCATTATAACTTTTATTGTCTATTTTTTCGTTTTTAACGTAACCGTTAATATGATGTTTTTTTGTAAAATGTGATATTTCGTGACAAAGAATATAAGCTAATTGAGCTTCTGTTTCAGCTTGAGCAATTAATCCAATGTCAATAAAAACATACCCTTTATCATAACTATAAGCATTAACAACATGAGATTTTAATGTGTAAATATGTAATTGCTGCCTTAATGTTGGGTTATTTTTCAATAATTCATCTGCTATCTTATTTAAATAAACAGTTATTTCATCATTAATTAATGTATTTCCACTTTTAACGATCTTTTCAATTTCGTAGTTAGCTTCTGTTAAATAAGTTTGTTTAATAAGCTTATCAGTTTCTTTTTGTTTATATAAATCATTAATATCACTTGTAATCACATTCCTGATATTTTGGGTAAAAATATCAGGTAATGCACCTGATGACTTT
>CAIYSA010000505.1 GCA_903928655.1 uncultured Bacteroidota bacterium | reverse complement strand
TTACTATTCGAATCGTTTTTTCGTTTGGATCACGAATAATATAAGAAGTCATTTTTTTATTTTTATCAGTTACATAGCTTATTTCTTTTAACAAAACATCATTTTTAAAATGTTTTTCAGTAAGCAAACAGTTAGCCGAATCGCATTCATAAGTTTTAGTTGTTGTTTGTTGTCCGTTACTATTACTTGTATAAGAAGCTTTTTTTAATTGGTTATCTTTATCGTATTCGAAATTTGTTTTTTGACTAAGCCATGTTACAATATATTGTTCTGTAATATTTACTATTTGATTAGAATCATTACAATTGTAAATCATTTCTTTATATGGCCTATTTTCATCATTCAAACACGTTTTTTTGTATTGATTTTTACCGGTTGAATTATACGTAAAACTTTCCTCACTTATAGTTAATTGTGAGCCTAGTTTAAATTCATTTTTTATTGGAGATACATTGGTTTCTTTACATCGTCTTTCTTTAATTACCTTTCCTTCTGAATTATAATCGTAATAATAACTTTCATAAAAGATACCATCATTAGTGCGTTTTAAAATAAGTTGTTTCATTTCATTATAGAAATAATTTGTTGAAACGGTATCAAATACATATTCATTTTTAGTGTATGAATATCCATTACTGATTTTTTTTCGTTTTCTATAAATGGCATCATGATGAAATTCTTTCTGGATTATTTTACTAATTACAGTATAGTAAAAGCGCGTTAATTGGCCATCCTTATTGAATTCATAATAATTAATTAAATCTTTATCCTCAGCAACTTGCATATCTTTTTTATCAATAATATCAAAGGTAATTGACTTAATATTATTTTGTTTGATATAGCTTTTATTGAATGGTAGCTGTACTTCAAAGGCTGATTCTGAAGTTGGTAATAATGGCTGTGAAAAAGTAAGGGTACTTAGACAAGCAAAAATGAATAAAAAGAAAATTTCTTTTTTAGATTCTAAGGGGCTATATATTATTTTTTCCAATTAATGTAAGTGCTTCGTTAATATTTTCAGTAGGCAATAAACAACTATGATTTTTACAAATAAATAGATTGGTTTTTCCGTTTTCGTATCTATTTTTAAATATTGCTAAATCTGATGGTTCACTACTTAAAGCAAATATCACATTTGGAGGAGTATATTTATAGAGTGCTAATAATTTTTCATTAACATTTTTACCAACAATTACAACTTCGGTTTGTGGCTGAACTTTTTGGAGAAGTAAAATGGCCCAATTACTATAACCTGCTCCATATTGCTCTATTTCCTTTATAACTGATTTAAGTAATTCTTCAGCTATTTGTTTATACTTTGCATCATCAAAATAAATGGATAATGTATTTAAATTAATGGCCATTTGTGAACTTGATGCAGGAATAACATTATCACTCCATTCTGCTTTTCTTACAATGAGTTTTTCTTTTGTTTTATCTGTATAATAAATAGTTTTTGCAGTAACATCATAAAAGTTTGAAATTGCATAATTTGTTAATTCTAATGCAGTTTCTAGCCAATTAAAATCTGCTGTTATTAAATAAATAGATATAAAAGCATCAATTACAAAAGCATAATCATCTAAAAAACCATTGATAGAGGTGTTTTCATTAATCACTCTTAAAAGGTTGCCACTTCCTATACAATAATTTTTGAGTAAATAATTAGCATTATTTAAAGCTAATTCTTTTATAGATTCATCTTCAAAAACCAAATAAGCCTCCGCTAAGGCTTTGCAAGTTAATCCATTCCAAGACGCTAAAATTTTATGATCCAAACCTGGTCTTGTTCTTTTATTCCTTTCTTTTAATAAAATTTCTTTACAGTCATTTACTTTATTTTTTAATTCAGAAATCGATAATGAGTGTTTTGCAGCAATAATAGTATCATCCTCATTTCGCATTAAAACATAATTATCATCTTCCCAATATCCCAATTCATTTATATTGTAATAATCAGCAAATACATCAAAATTAGTAGTTAGTAAACTTTCTAATTCTTCTTTTTGCCAAACATAAAATTTACCTTCCACGCCTTCGCTGTCTGCATCTAATGCGGAGTAAAAACCAAATTCGGCATTGCATAATTCTCTTTTTATGAAAGCAATTGTTTCATATACAATATCCTTATAGAGTTCGTTTGGTGTTTGTTTATAAGCTTGTGTATATAAACTTATGAGTTGTGCATTATCATAAAGCATTTTCTCAAAATGTGGCACTTTCCAAATCATATCAGTGCTATATCTTGCAAAGCCTCCTCCAATTTGATCGTAAATTCCACCATAAGCCATTTTGGTTAAGGTTGTATCAATGTGTTTTTTTATTGAGGAATTTGTTTCAAAATAATTGTACTGTAATAAAAATAAATAATTATTTGGTAAGGGAAATTTTGGCGCTCTATTTGGCCCACCATTTTCTTCGTCAACTAATTGTTTCCATTTATTAACTGATTTCCTCAAGGAATCCATTTCAAATGTGGTTTCCGAATTTTCTTTAGGATTTTCTAAATTCAATAATCCTTCTGTTAAATTTTCGGCATATTCAAATACTTTTTCTGGATTTGTTTGATACAAGTCTGCAATATTTGTCAAAACGTTTACCCATTGATTTTTTGGAAAATAGGTTCCGCCGTATACTGGTCTTCCATCAGGTAATGCAAAACAGTTTAATGGCCAACCTCCTTGTCCTGTCATTAATTGCACTGCACCCATATAAACCATATCAACATCAGGACGTTCTTCTCTATCAACTTTTACATTTATAAAATGTTGATTCATGATTGCAGCCACTTCTTCATTTTCAAAGCTTTCGTGTTCCATTACATGGCACCAATGGCAAGCACTATAGCCAATACTTACTAAGATAATTTTGTTTTCTTTTTTTGCAAGTTCAATTGTTTCATTATTCCATGCGTACCAATTTACTGGGTTATGCGCGTGTTGTAATAAATACGGACTACTTTCGTTTATGAGTTGGTTAGTGTGTTTCATTTTTACCTTTAATTTTGAAGTATAAAGGTACAAAAACCATACAGGTTTTTATATACTGTATGGTTTTTGATTTTAAGAAATTACATTACATCTCATTTTGCATAACAATCAATTCCGTTTGCTGTAATTGATTTAATACTGTCAGATTGGATCCAACAAAAAACGGAATGACTTCTTCGCTGTTTGAATGATAACTTGTTGGTAGTTTATTTTTAAATGGTGTTGAATTTAGTGTTAAATGATATGCTTTAATAAATTCAAGAAGTGAATCAACATCTTTATTTGGTGTACCAGGAAATCGAAAAGTTGCCTCTGAGATAAAGTGTAATTTAGTTTCAAAATCATTTGATATTTTTGTCATTCCTGTTTCTTTTAAGATGATAGATGATTTTATTTTTTCACAAACACGTATAATCTGTTTACTTAAATTTTTTGAATTACTTTCCAAGGAGTCATTTTTTGCGATTGAATCATATATTCTTTTTTGAGAAGAAACAATTTGTTCATTGATTAAAAATGAAGACGTGTCTGTTATTTCTTTTATCCTAGAGCCAAAAGGCGTTCTAACCAATGTTAACCATAAACCACAAATCATAATGATTACAATTGATATTGTTATAGTATTTATTTTATTTTCCGGATTTTTAATTCCTGTTATAAAATATATAGGAAGTAAAATTAATCCAAGTATAATTACTGCTGAGTAACCTAATATTAAAGTATAAGGCCAATGCATAATCTTAAATAAAATAGAAAGACTTAGTAAAATTCCAGACAAAATGCCTAAGCCAAGAATAAGTTTATCTTTTGTTGCTTGACTGTCTTTTGATTTTAATAAATACAGAAGTGGTAGAAAAATCAAACTCGATGTGCCTATGCCTAGTATTATGAATAATGACGCACCTGGCCAATGCATAAATTTAAATAAGATTCCTAAAATCATTGTTGCTGCAGAAAATGTTCCGCTTAATATCATTATCTTTTTCATGGCGTAATAGTTTTTATAAGTTAGTAATAGGAGTGTTTCTTCTTCAATTTCCCATAGCTCATCTTTATAAAATGTTCTAATGGTTTTTTGATAGAAGCTCTCGAAATCTCCATTTTCTTCGAGATTTTGCTCTATGATGCAACAAATATGATCGTGAAGGTTTAGCTGCAGGCTCTCCATCTCAACGCCACGTGCACTTATGTCATTAAGAATATAATCTATTTGTTTTTCACTAAGGCAATACATTTATGTCGTTTTTGTTTTTATATCTAACAAAAATTTCATCGTTTCCATAAAGTCGGCTAACTCGCTGACTTTTTCTTTTGTTTTAGTTTTTCCTGTCGGACTTAAACTATAATATTTTCGGACGCGTTTTCCAATAAATTCAGTTTCAGTAGTAACAAATCCATCTGCTTCTAACGAATGCAATGTTGGATATAATGCACCTTCAGTTATTTGAATTTTATTTAAGGTTAATCCTTTTACGCGTTGTGTAATTTCGTAACCATACATTTTTTTATTGTCGGCTAATAGTTTTAAAACAATTGTTTTTAAGGTGCCTTTTAAAAGTTCTGATGAGTAATTCATATAAATATTTTTTATTATGTTTTTTATTTGATAAATGGAATGCCTTACGATTTTAATTTAAAATTGGAGAGCCATTTCATGATGTTATAATTATATACTTAAGACAAAGATACATAAGAAACAAATGTATATGACTATTATGTTTAGTATTTGTTTTATAGTGTTGATTATCAGCTAATTATTTTTTTAAATAGGTTATTAATTGATATTAACTATAGGATGATTTTAAAGAATAAATGTATAATTTTAAGACGAAGACGGAAGAATTATAATTAAATCAATCGCATTTAAAAAAAAATGCTTTAATAAAAGATGATTAAAAAAAAGTATTCTTGATTCAAACAACAACATTTATAAATTATAATTTCCAACATGTTCTTAATATTTGATACCGAAACAACTGGCTTACCAAGAAGTTACAACGCACCATTAACCGATTTTGATAATTGGCCAAGGATGGTGCAAGTTGCTTGGCAATTGCACGATGCGCAAGGTAATTTAATTAGTAGTAATTCTATTATCATAAAACCTGAAGGTTATACCATTCCATTTAATGCAGTTCAAATACATGGTATTACTAATGAAAGAGCTATTGAAGAAGGACAAGATTTAAAAGCTGTACTGCAAGAATTTGTTGAGGCTGTTAATCAAACAAAATATTTGTGTGGACATAATATCGAATTTGATAATAATATTATTGGTGCAGAATTACTGCGTTGCGGATTAGAAAATGTTTTGGCTGCAATGCCATTTATTGATACTAAAAATGATCAAACAACCGAATATTGTGCTATTCAGGGTGGACGAGGTGGAAAGTTTAAATGGCCATCTTTAACCGAATTATATACAAAACTATTTAATAGCAAATTTGACGAAGCTCATAATGCTGCTTTTGACGTATTAGCAACGGGTAAAGTATTTTTCGAAATCATTAAACGTGGTATTACCAAAGTTGCAGAAATACAAGTTTCTGAATTGATAGCAATTAATTACCAAGCTCCAGATTTATCTGCATTATACAAACACGAACAAGATTGGAAAGAAAGAAAGTTAGAAAGTTCCAAGTTAAAAGTTTCTATTGACAAACCAGTTAGTGTTTCAGACTCCTCCCCTATGGGGAGGTTGGGTGGGGCTTTTTCGCATCTCCATAATCATACTCAGTTTTCCGTACTTCAATGTACGAGTGATGTTGGCGACTTAGTAAAAAAAGCAGTTGAATATAATTTAAAAGGTGTGGCCTTAACCGATCATGGAAATATGTATGGTGCATTTTTATTTTGGCAAGCAATTGATAAACAAAATAAAGCGACTAAAGCAACTAATGAATTAATTGATAAAGGAGAAAAAGTTGGAGAAAAGAAAAACGAATTAAAATGTATTATTGGTTGCGAATTATTTGTTTGTAAAGATTATAAAGATAAATCCAAACAAGACAATGGTTACACCCAAGTTTTTTTGGCAAAAAATAGAATTGGTTATCAAAATTTATCTAAGTTAAGTTCTGTTGGTTTAATTGATGGTTTTTATTATGTTCCTCGTATTGATAAAAATTTATTACTTCAGTATAAAGAAGGTTTAATTGCAACAACAGGTTCACTAACTTCTGAAATACCTTCTTTAATTTTAAATGTTGGTGAAGAGCAAGCTGAAGAATCTTTTGTTTGGTATAAAGAACAATTTGGTGATGATTTTTATGTTGAATTAAATAGACATAATCTTCCTGAAGAGGACCATGTGAATACTGTTTTATTAAAGTTTGCACAAAAATATAATGTGAAATATTTTGCTGCTAATAGTAATTATTATTTAAATAAAAATGGATTTGAAGCGCATGATATTTTATTATGTGTAAAAGATAATGAGAAAAAAGCTACACCAGTTGGCAAGGGCAGAGGTTTTAGAAATGGAATGCAAAATAAAGAATTCTATTTTAAATCGCCAACCGAAATGGTTGAATTGTTTGCAGATATGCCAGAAGCCATTGAAGCAACCAATGAAATAGTAGATAAGATTGAACAATTTAAATTAGGGCGAGATATTTTATTACCAAAATTTGAAATTGAAAAAACATTTATTGAAACTAATATATCAGAGATTTTAGAATCTCAAAAACGTATTATTGCTATTAAAGAAAAAGATTGGCTTGCTAAAAATTTATCACCCGAAGCCATCGAAGTTCAGAAAGCGGAAATGTTAATCATTGCCGAACAGTTTATTTACATGTCGCATTTAACCTGGGAAGGAGCGCATAAGCGTTATCCTGATATGACTCCTGAAATTAAAGATCGGATTGCATTTGAGTTAACCACTATTGAACGAATGGGTTACCCTGGTTATTTTTTAATTGTTGCTGATTTTATTGCGGAAGCTCGTAAAATGGGAGTTGCTGTTGGACCTGGTCGTGGTTCGGCTGCAGGTTCTGCTATTGCTTATTGTTTATGGATTACAAATGTAGATCCTATTAAATTTGATTTACTATTTGAGCGTTTCTTAAATCCGGATCGTGTAAGTATGCCCGATATAGATATTGATTTTGATGATGAAGGTCGTGGTTTAGTAATTGATTATGTAATCAATAAATATGGTGCCAATCAAGTGGCTCAAATTATTACTTACGGCACAATGGGCGGAAAGTCTGCAATTAAAGATACTGCAAGGGCTTTAGACTTACCATTAGAAGATTCTAATAAATTATCAAAAGCGTTTCCAGATAGTTTAGATGCTAAATTGAAAAAATTATTAAAGCCAGGTGGTATTGATGAAAAATATTTAGAAGGCATAAAAGATAAGCGTGAAGTTGTGGAACAATCTCATAGTTTTAGAAAATTAGCTGAAGAAAAAACTCCCGAAGCTGATGTGTTGAAACAAGCTTATGAATTAGAAGGTTGTTTGCGAAACATTGGTATACATGCGTGTGGCATTATTATCACTCCTGATGATATGGTTAAGTTTGTGCCAGTTACCAAAGCGAAAGATAGTGAAATGTTAGTAACGCAATTTGATAACTCTGTTGCAGAAAGCGCTGGCCTTTTAAAAATGGACTTCTTGGGCTTAAGAACCTTAACTATTATTAAAGATGCTGTTCGTTACGTTAAACAAAATCATGGTGTTGAAATTGATATTGATGCCATTCCGTTGGATGATAAATTAACTTACGAATTATTTCAACGTGGCGAAACTAATGGCGTTTTTCAATATGAAAGTGCTGGTATGCAAAAATCATTGAAGGACTTAAAGCCTGATAGTTTTAATGATTTAATTGCAATGAATGCCTTGTATCGTCCAGGACCAATTGCCTACATTCCAAATTACATTAATCGTAAACATGGCAAAGAGCCTATTACCTTCGATTTAGAAGGTATGGACGAATTTTTGGGAGAAACTTATGGTATTACAGTTTATCAAGAACAAGTAATGCGTTTGTCTCAAAAATTAGCAAATTTCACAAAAGGTGATGCCGATACGTTGCGAAAAGCAATGGGAAAAAAAGACAGAGCTACACTTGATAAAATGAAAGGTAAGTTTATTGAGAATTGTAAAACTAACGGACACGATGCTGTTGTTGCCGAAAAGGTTTGGAAAGATTGGGAAGCTTTTGCAAGTTATGCATTTAATAAATCGCACTCTACGTGCTATGCTTATGTGGCTTTTCAAACGGCTTACATCAAAGCGCATTATCCTTCTGAGTTTATGTCGTCTGTTTTAAATCATGCAGGTAGCATTGATACTATTGCATTTTTAATGGAAGAATGTAAACGCATGGGTGTAAAAGTTTTAGGACCAGATATTAATGAAGGTTTTGCAAAGTTCAATGTAATAAAAGGTGGAACAGATATCCGTTTCGGAATGGCCTCTATTAAAGGTGTTGGAGAAAACACCGTTCAAAATATTATTGATGAACGCAATGCAAACGGAAAATATAATTCGGTATTTGATTTAGCAAAACGCTTGGATAATAAAAGCGTTAATAAAAAATCGTTAGAAGGGATAGCACTTGCAGGAGGTTTTGATAGTTTTGAAGGAGTACATCGTGCTATGTTTTTTACAACAGATTTGGATGGCACTACTCTTACGGACAGAATGATTAAATATAATAATCAAATGAGTTTGGGTAACGATACATCTCAAGCAAGTTTATTTGGCGGCGATGATGAAATTGAAATTACCGAACCAAAATTGCCTCAAAAAATTGAAACCTGGGGCCAGCTTGAGCAATTAGGAAGAGAAAAAGAAGTAGTAGGTTTTTTTATTTCGGGCCATCCGCTCGATCCATATAAATTGATCATAGAACATAAGTGTAATGCAAATTGTGCACAGTTAAAATCAAACTTAGAATCTTTTAAAGGAAAAGAAGTAACATTTGGGGGCATTGTAACGGGTTTTGAAAACCGCACTAGTAAAACAGGAAACGCCTTTGGTAAAATTTTTATTGAAGATTACCTAGGAGCCATGGAAATTATGTTGTTTTCAAAAGATTATGTTGAGTTTAATAAATTTATGGTAAGTAATTTATTTGTGTTTGTAAAAGCTGTCGTTCAAGAGCGCTATAATCAACCAGGGAGTTTAGAGTTGAAAATACTAAAAATGGAATTACTTGAAAATGTGAAAGAAAGCATCTTTTCAAATATGAAATTAAAAATAGATGTAAACTCTTTAACGGACGATTTGATAAATTCTATTGATGCTATTTTAATTGCCTCGCAAGGTAAATGTAATGTGGAATTTTTTGTGGAAGATGCCGCTGAAAATATGAGTGTAAAATTATTTTCTAAATCCAGAAAAATTACGGTAAACACGCAATTAACTAATGAATTAAATAAATTAGGAAGTATAACCTATGAATTAAATTAGTCATGCTGAACCTGATTCAGCATCTTTTTCTCATTTCACGTCATGCTGAACCTGATTCAGCATCTCTTTCTCATTTCACGTCATGCTAAACTTAGTCGATTTATTTACAAAATTGTAAAATAAATGTTCATTTCTATCTGCCTAGTAATCAGCTTCCTATTGCATCCGTAACCAATCCGTTACCAATATGCAACCGAGTTGTTACCAATCTATTACCAACTTGAAACCGAAATGAACCTATTTTTTAATTTTTAGAGTATTTATTTGCAGGCATGTAAAAAAAATAATAAACACTGTTACGATTTTTTTCTTTTGTGAACTATTTTAAAAATTAATAAAAAATTGAACCTATCTTTGAAGTGTAATCATTAATATGTTAGAGCCTATAACCTTTAAAAAAATGATGGTAAATTAATTAGAGAAACCTTCATGAAAAATATCATCCTATTAGTACTTTTTAGTGTATCTTTTATACGTCCTGTTTTATCTCAGCATTTAACACCAATACAAGAAGCTGTTGTTAGGAAAACCATGTCGGCACAATTTGGTGATGTGGATAAAACACGCATTTTTAATTTAGGCAAAGATGTGTTTTGTGTTTTAGGAAAAGATACCTTATATAACCCTGATGGTTATAATTATGTGTTTAAATTGCATCACGATACTATTGAGCGTTTAGATTGTTCCTTATATCATGGGAGCAACCACCGTCGATTTTTATTTACTCATAATGGCGATTTATGTGCTTTGGGTGGTTATGGTTTTTTTACCACCAATAATAATTTGCAGGTTTTTAATCCGAATGTGAAAGAATGGTTATTTAAACCCACTACTGGCGATGTGCCTGACTTTATAAATGGTTTAAGTTTTAAAATTGGGGACGATATTTATAATATGTCCAATTTTAAAAGTGGCAACAACACGGCGCCAAATTTTTTTGATAGCACCATTTATAAATTGGATTTAAAAACCATGGTTTGGGAACGGTTTTACCAAACTGATTATCCTAAAACTAAAACTGTGTTAGCTTTATATACCGAATATTATAGTTTAATTATAGGCGAGTTTCAAACATTGATTGTAAAACCATCTGACTTTAAATTTTTATTACTTGACAATGAAGTGTTTGGCTTTGCTTTAGTAACTATTATTGATTCTATTAGTCACGATAAAATATTTTTTAATTCTAAAGGAAGCACATATAGTACAAAACAACTTTATACCATTGATTTAAATGCAACTTGGAAAAAATATACAGATAAACAAAAACCTTTCAAATTAAAACCTTTTGAAAAAGTTAAACCTACTAATGGTATTAATAATTGGTTATTTATTTCTTTAGGATTAATGGTTGTGATTTGCATTGGTTATTTTTTGTTGAAAAAACCTAAAACTATTATAATTGAAACTATTAATGATTCCATCCAAACCGTATTGGTTGATGAAAAAGAAATAGAACAAGAGCAAGAAGCCCCTGAATTTTTATATACAACTTTATTGCAATGCGAAAAAACATTTTTGAGTTGCGATGAATTAGATGAACTTTTTGGTATCTCGCATTTGGAACCAGACAGTAAAAAATCAAAACGCCACCGTTTTTTAGCAGAATTAAATGTAAATCATCCTGGATTTATCACAAAATCGAAAGATCAAACAGACAAAAGACGTTTTAATTACAAAATTGTAAAATAAGTTTTCTTTTCTATTTGCTTAGTAATCAGTTTCCTATTGCATCCGTAACCAATCTGTTACCAATATGCAACCGAGTTATTACCTATCTATTACCAACTTGAAACCAATCTAAACCAATTATTTAATTTTTTGAGTATTTATTTGTATTGTCGGCAGGAAGCTGACATAATTAAATGAGTATAAATTTTAAAAATTTTAAAAATGAAAAATTTTATTTTAACGGCGTGTGCAGTTTTTGCTTTTATCACATTTGCTAATGCACAAATAATACCAAGTTATATACCAACTAGCGGGCTTGTTGGTTGGTGGCCATTTAATGGAAATGCCAATGATGAAAGTGGTAATGGGAACAATGGTACTAATTTTGGTGCAGCAGGAACGCCAGATAGATTTGGAAATATTAATAGTGCATATTATTTTTCTAGCACAGGCTGTGCAACTCGAATAGATGCTACAATTAATACCACTAGTATAATATCAGCTTTAACTATTTCTGTTTGGGTTTTAAAATCTGGAGCTGGTTGTTTAAATCCTCGAGTTTTAGATTTTTATGCTCCTGGCGGTCCAGGGCAATTGGATATTGGGTGGGACAATTCAGGTTTTGGTAATATAGGTTCTATTACTTCTACTTCAGCTATTATTGCAACCGCTTGGACTAAACCATTAAATAATGTTTGGACAAATTTGGTATATACAAATAATGGTTCATCAGGTAAATTTTATCAAGATGGAGTTTTGTTTAATACTATAGCATCAACTGGTAATCCAATATTATCAGGGAATGCTGCTTTTGGAAGGATGAACCATCCATCTAATGATGCATTTAATGGAAAACTTGATGATATTGCAATTTGGAATAGAGCTTTAAGTAATTGCGAAGTTCAACAATTATATATGGCTTCCTTAACCACATTTACTGTTAACGCAATAAGTTCATCGTCAATTATCTGCAGCGGGCAAACAACAACGCTTACGGCTAGTGGAGCTAGCAGTTATACATGGCAACCTATGAGTGTTGTAAATAGTACAAATAGTGTTACCCCACTTACTACTTCATTATTTACAGTAGTTGCAACAAATACAGCTGGGTGCACAAGTACAAAAACAATTTCAATATTAGTAAATCCAACTCCCACAATTACAGTAAATTCGGGTACAATTTGCACTGGCCAGTCTTTTACAATCTCACCATCAGGTGCATCCACTTATACATATTCATCAGGTAGTTCTGTCGTTAGTCCAACACTTACAACAACTTATTCGGTAATAGGTACTAGCACTTTAGGATGTAATTCTACAAGTCCAGCTTTGTCAAATGTTTTTGTTTCGCTTTGCACTGGTATTGATGAATTAGATAATAATACGTCTATTGTTTTTTATCCCAATCCATTTAACAATGAAATTTATGTTAAGACCGAAGGAGATATTAAAAATAGGAAATATTTCATTTATAATACATCTGGGCAAGTTATTGAGTCAGGAATTTTAAATACTAATAAAATTAATTGTACTGATTTTTCAAAAGGACTTTATTTTATAAAGTTAGATGGAAGTGCTAAAACTTTTAAGCTTGTGAAGGAAAATTAATATTTGAAATTAAAATTTATAATCAAACTAGTTATATAAAAAAATAAAATGGCAAAAGCTAAATTAGAAATCCGTCAAGCAGTATCTGAGAAAGGTAACACATTTCTTATATATGCTTACTTTGATGACAAAAATAATAATTACGAATATCAAACTTATAAACTTGTTTCAAGTATTGGCGTAGCTAAAGAATTTGGTGTTTCGCAAACAGAACCTAACCGCCAATCAAAATTAAACGCAAGAGAAATGTGTAAAAAATTAATAATGAAAATTAAAACTACTCAATCATTGGTATTATTTCTGCTTTGCTTTTTTATAACATCTGTAAATGCTCAACAATTAACTACGGCATCAGGCGGGGATGCATCAGGTCCTGGCGGCACAGTTGCATATAGTATTGGACAATTAGTTTATAAAACTAATACAAGTTCTTCCGGTTCAGTTGCCCAGGGTGTTGAACAACCTTACGAAATTTCAATTGTGTCGGGTATCGAAAGCACTAATGATTTGAGCATAAAATTAAATGCGTATCCAAACCCAACCATTGATTGTTTAACACTTTTTGTTGAAAATTCGGAGTTAATAATGTTAAATTTTCATTTGTTTGATGTTAATGGGAAATTAATTGAAACAAAAAATATAACAAAAAATAAAGAGACTATAAATATGGTGAATTTACCAAACTCGACTTATTTTCTAAAAGTATTTAATAATAAAATCGAAATAAAAACATTTAAAATCATTAAAAACTAAAAACCATGAAAAAGATTTATTCAGTAATAACAAGTTTATTAATAACAACAATTTTATCTGCACAAGCTCCACAAAAAATGAGTTACCAAGCTGTAATTCGAAGTACTAGTAATTCTTTAATTGTTTCATCCACTGTTGGCATGAAAATAAGTATTTTACAAGGCTCAATATCTGGTTCAGTTATATATGCAGAAACGAAAACATCAACAACAAATGCAAATGGTTTAGTAAGTTTAGAAATAGGAACGGGTGCGGTTTTAACTGGAACATTTGCTTCAATTAATTGGGCAGCTGGTCCTTATTTTATAAAAACAGAAACTGACCCAACAGGTGGAACCGCATATACAATAACAGGAACAAATGAATTAATGAGTGTGCCTTACGCATTATTTGCTGCTAATAGCACGCCTGGACCTGCTGGTCCCGTTGGACCTATTGGGCCTGTTGGTCCAACTGGTGCTCTCGCTCCATTAGGTGGTTTTACACATTATCTAGGAGAATTATTTAATGGTGGAATAATTTATTACTTATATAAAGGTAGCGATGGCTTTGAGCATGGATTAATTGTTGCAACTACTGAAACTACCTGTGCTTGGCAATCAACAGTTACACTAGTTAACGCTAATAGGACTGATGATGGTTTTTATAATACCAACCTAATGACGGATAGTCCTGCTAAAACTTATATCAACAGTTTAGGTGCTGGTTGGTATTTGCCATCTATTGACGAACTTTTTTTATTATCTTCTTTAAGATATAATGCAGATAAAGCTTTAAGGCAAGGTGGATACACTGTTTTGTCAAACATAGTTTCAAATAATTCATATTGGAGTAGTACTGAATATGACTTAAATACAGCCTCTATTTTTGTTTTTAATAACGGAGGAGTCGGAAATGCTAATAAGACATTGTTGAAATTGGTTCGTGCAATAAGAGCTTTTTAAATCGAATAAAATAGTAAAAAAACAATATTATTTAAGGAAAAATTTAAATAATTGAGTTAAGTTTTAAATTAATAAATAAAAAATTATAAATATGGCTTTAAGCAGATGTAAAGAATTTCACAATAATCCCAAAGGAAGAAATGCAGATTATGTAACTTGTGTCGAACCTATTGGTTACCCTAAAACATCCTCGATTTGTGGGAGAAATAATTGTATAGAGCCTGGTATGATTTGGCTAACAAAAGATGAATGGAATCAATATCAAAATGGAGAAAGAATTTTTGCTTATGCAAGTGCAGTTAGCAAAGTTAAAGTTACATAGCAACATTAAAGTTATTTTCATTTCAAGTTTATCCTTTTTTTTACGTTAAAATGAAAGTATTAGCTTATAAATAAATACTATTGCCTATAAATAATAATTTAAACACCTATCAGGTTTCAAAAAC
>CAIYSA010000504.1 GCA_903928655.1 uncultured Bacteroidota bacterium | reverse complement strand
CTAAACTATCAGCTAAATCTAAAACCGTAAATAACTTAAACTTGGAACCTGAATAATCATCCACCTTAACGTCTAATTTTTCAGTGGATGAGATTTTAATTCCAGCTAAACAATTCTCCTCAATCCAATTTACCCAGTTAGTTTCTATGTCGTTAATTATGACTTTACTATTAAATTTATTGATGGTAAATGTTAAATCTGAATAATAGCTTAGTTCAGTTTGTTTAATAGAAACTTCAATTGAAAAAAAATGTAAGCCTTCATTAAATGTAAATAACTCAACGTTTAAAATGGAGGCATCAAAATAGTCTTTTACTTTTATTTGATAGTTTTCTCTTAATAAAAAAGTAAGCTCTCTGTTTATTTCTTTATGGTATATTTTACTTGCGTTTTCTCCTTTTTCAAGAATAAACATATTTCGAAATTCAGGATACCATAAATTTTTATGGGTATTATCCACACCATCTTTTATTGGCTCATGTTTGAACTGATTAAGTTCTAATAATCTATGAAGTTCATTTTTTTTATTTTCCGATTCAAAAATGCCAATTATTTTAATAATTGAATCATTAACCACCAACTTTGATTTATCCATGATATGCGTATAAATTATTTATCTAAAATAAGGTTAATGTTTTAAACTTTTGGTAAGTCAAATTTATTTCTTTATTATTTTAAAGGTAACAGCAATTATCCTAATTACTCCAAGGTTTATTCTTGTGTTTTTTAACATATTATTTTTTTTAATTCGGTTATGGCGGCTTTTTGTTCTCTTATTTTTCCAACTCTTAATGCATCTGTTAAAGATAGAAGTTGATATAAAACTTTATCTTCTAAGCAAGCTTTTGGCACTGAAGGATGTAATGGTTCTATAGCTTCCCCCCTCAATGTTCCTTTTGCAAATGGCCAAACATATTTTTCTTCGCTGTGAATAGTTTTATTTAATGGTTCTGCTGAATGAGAAGTAGCTATTCCTCTAACCAATGATCCAGGTTTTTGAGGAAATACATATTTTAGCCCATGGTCCAAAAAATCAAGTAAGGCAGCTTTCATTAAAGTTTTTTTATTTTGACTTATTAAATTAGCAAGCATTGAGCGATTAAGACTTTCACTTATTTCGCTTGCACTTATATCTAATTCAATTGATAAGTCCTTCATCATCCATGGACGATCTCCCTTAGCTGCAATTTTTAATAGTATTACAATGTCTTGAGGACGCATACCACTATGTTTTTTCATGTTGTAATTTTTAACTTAACAAATATACAAATTATTTCAATTCGCGATTCGCGAATTGCGAATTATTTTAATAATGGAATCATTTACAGCAAATTTTGATGTATACATTATTCCAATATAAATTATTCAACAATAATAGGTTTTATGGATAAGTCATAAAATACCAATGAAACAATTACCGAATTGATAATACAAGATGCTTTTTAATATGTGTTTTGTTGAGAGTGTTTAATCAAATTTTGAACTTATTATTATCAATTGTATTCGAATTTAGTTCAAATAGTGTTGTATATCAAACAAGAATATATAGCTTTATATCATTGTTGGATACCAATTTATTTTAGAGTATTCCTTGTCAAATTTGTAATTTTTAAAAAGCTATGAAACATAAAACAAAAACGTGGTCTATTATTTTGTTTGCGTTGTGTTTTATCAATGTTGGTCATTCTCAAACTAAAAGTAGCTATTTATATAAAAATCCCTTGTGTTTTTTCAATACAGATGTTTTAAATTACTTACAAGTGCTTCACAAAAATCAGCAGTACAATAAAATGACAGCCTTTTTTTATGGTTCTTCCGATCGAACCAAACAAAATTTAGAGGATAGATTGTCAAATGCAAATTTCGGTTACTCATTAAAACGAGTTGGGGTAAAAGAAAAAAATAAAACCAATTGGTCTCTAACTTATCAAAGAACGATACTCGGTACAAATGAAACGTTTAAAATTGACTGTGCATTAATCAATGATACTTGTCGAGTATTTTTAGATAAAAAAGCGTGGCAAATTATATTTAAATAGTAAAAGTTTCCAAACCATTTACTATTTATCAATTTAACAAACTTACCCTTTCACCAACTTCGGTAACCCCCCCCATTCAACACTTATTCTTCCTCGTCTAAATCATAGACACCATCGTTCACATCCTCAAGAGTAAATACATAGATATCCAAAGATTTTCCCTTAATCAACTCATCCTCAAAATCTTTTTCTAACTCCTGATTCTTATAGAAAATTTTATCAATATTTTCATAATCAAACACAGGTGATTCGAGAGAAGGTGATGT
>CAIYSA010000503.1 GCA_903928655.1 uncultured Bacteroidota bacterium | reverse complement strand
AATATTTTTTTTTAAGCAATAATAATCTAAACACTTTTCTTTTTAAAAAGATATGTAATATCGCTTCCCCATTTAGCATGCTTATTATGTTCTACATAGCCAAAGAAACTGCGGGTTAATTTGTATTTTTTTTCATTGCTAAATAAATTAGAAAATCCTAAAAACGATTGATTATACCGAAACTGTTTTTTTAGTTCAAAGCCATTTTTATTTAATTCATTTTCTAAAAAGGAAGCTTCTACTTTATTAAGTTGATACGAAGATTTTGAAATAATACGTTTTAAACCTAAATAAAATCGAATTAAATAGCTGTAAAAGTGCATAGAATCTGTATTTTGAATAATTAAATAACCATTAGGCGAAATAATTTTTGACAATTTTGATAATAATTGTTCAGGTGAATTAACATGAGCTAACAGTCCTAAACAAATAACCAAATCATAAGATTCTTCAGGAATTTCTAATTTAAAAAAATCATCATTGATGCAAATTACTTTTTGTTTTTCGGAAGCAGGTATATTTTTTTCTGCCAATGAAAGCATATTTGTCGAAATATCAATAAGTGTTAACTTTTTAGTTTTAGAAAGCAATGACAATGAAATGGTTCCTGTACCGCAAGGCATATCTAAAACTGAAGTATAACTAATATCTTTAGTAAATGATTCTAATGTTTCTTTCCTAATTTGAAGATTATAATCATAGGTCAGATAAAGTGCTGTATCTTCAAAAAGTTGTTTTACTAATATACTTTTGTCTATCATTTTTGAAGATTTATTTTCTTGTTGCAATTAATTTTAAAGGATTACCAGCATAAATTCCATATTCTTCAATTATTGTTTTTCTGGTTATAACAGAATTTGAACCAATAAAAGCACCTTTACTAATTTTAGCACCCATTAAAACAACACAACCAGCTGCAATTCCAGCATCTTCACCAATCTCAATAGGTTCACTGATACTATCTTGTAATCTATAATATTGATTTTTAGAAAACTGATGATTGCCATCACGTATGCTCACATTTTCGGCGACAGCAGAAAATTTACCAATCCTAATTTGATTATTACAGCTGATTAAAATATTTTGGTGCAATAAAACATAATCATCAAATATTATTTTCCCGTTTTCAGAAAGTTCAAACGTGTTGTTTCTTCCTAAATCCACATAATTACCAATAAATATATTTTTATTTGGGAAACCTTTAAAATAAGGAAATGACGCACATTTTAAACCCTTACCTACTTTGCAGCCATGCATCAATAAATACAACTTGAGTAACATTCCCTTAAACCGAGATGATCGATTAAGCCAAACTGCTTCTATATAGGTTAAAAAATTAATCATATATTTTACACTAATTTATAATTTTTTTTATAAATGTTCTCAAGTAACATTTTATTGTTCTCCAAATTACTTGTTTATGATATCCTGTATGGTGAAATTTCATAATCCTATACCCTTCTATATTACTAGCACAGGATGCACTCATTCCACCTGGTCTAAAATGACATAATACATAAGGAATATAATTAAATTTATAATTATGTTTTATACATCTCAATAAAAAATCATAATCGGCCGAAATTTTATACTGTGTATCAAAACTTCCAATTTCATCATAAACTACTTTTTTCACAAAACATGTAGGATGAAATACAGATGGTTGCTGTTGCATTTTATTAAAATCAGGTTTCATTCTTACTGAACCATTTTCTGTCATTAATAAAATATCACCATGAAAAACATCAGCATTCGTGTTTAAATAAGACTCTACAATAAGCTTTATAGTATCTTCATTATAATAATCATCTGCATTCAAAATGCCAATTAATTCACCATTTGCTAATTCGATTCCTTTATTCATTGCAAAATAAAGTCCATTATCAGATCCACTTTGCCAATAATCAATTTGATTATCATATTTTTTAATAATATCAATGGTATTGTCTTTTGAACCACCATCAATCACTATATATTCTATATTTAAATACGTTTGATTGAAAACACTCTTAAAAGTTTGTTCAACATATTTTTCACCATTAAGCACAACTGTAATTATAGTCACTAACGGAAAATTTATCTCCGACTTTTTAACTACACCAATTGTTCTTAATCCTCCCTGCATTTTAACGATTTTCGAAACGTATATAAATCTTTTCTACAATTTTAGACCAAACAAACTCTTGATTTGCGTAGCTAACAATATTTGGAAATACATTTGATAAGAAATTAGGGTTATCTATAAGTTCTTGCATTTTTTTTGCCATTGCGCTATCATCATCAACATTTAATATTATTCCATATTTTTCATTATCAGTTAAATCATACATACTTACAATACCATTTGTACCAACGATGTAATTACCAAAATACAGAGCTTCTCCAATCGAATGACAAAAAGATTCATTCCACGAAGTCATGCAAAACACTTTTGATTTATTGTACCATTCATACAATACTTTTCTATCTTTTATTTCACCAATAAAAATAAGTTTCTCTTTTAAATGAGGGAAATATTTAATCCATTCATTGTAGAAAATTAGAAATTCAGGATTAATTGCTCCTACAAAAACCATTTTCCAATCTTTTAAATTAATTTGAGACAATGCTCTTAACATCATTTCATTATTTTTAATCTTTTCCCCTATTCTACCAACGGTAAGAAAAATATTTTCTTTTTGGTCAAATGATTTAATATCGTTTTTAAAATTATCATTTAAATACAAATCATTTACCCCAACAGGAAGGTACATAATTTTACCTGCAATTTGAGGGAACTTTTGTTGAACTAACTTCTCACCTAAGCTATTCTCGATAGTAATTAAATCAACCTTTTTTAAAAATATATTTTCTAAATACTTAAAAAACAAATTTTTTATTGAATTGGTTGAATGCTTAATTTTATTACCTTCTTTAAAGGTTTCATTATAACCATCTAATTTTAAAAACAAAAAACCTTTTGGATTTAATATTTTATAATAAATTCCATAAACAAACGAAAATTTTGAAAAAATATATAAATTAAGGACATCAATTTTTTTGGAATTATTTTTAAGATAGGATAAAACACTTTTTTCTAAAAAAATAAACCTCCCCTTATTTTCAATAAACTCAAGTTTTAATCCTTTTACTTCGCCATTTAAATTAGAATACTCTTTATTGTTTTTATAACACACAATACTCGAATTATAATTATAATTATGCTTCAAAAAGAATGGAATCTGTCCTAAGTCTTTAGTTAAATGAACATTTTCACAAATTGGGAATATCGTTACAAATTTTTTATTCATGCTTTAATATTCAATAACAAATTGATGAATACCTAATAAACTTAATACTTTTCGTTCAAAATTTCTAAAAATCATTTTATATTTATTTCTATTTAAAGTGCCGCCGTAAGAACCTGAAAAACCTGTAATTATAGGGTTTTTATTAAAAAGTTCAACACTGCTTAAAATACTTTTATCATTTAATATATCATAAACTACATGCTCAATAAATTTACCTT
>CAIYSA010000502.1 GCA_903928655.1 uncultured Bacteroidota bacterium | reverse complement strand
TCCCCATGAAATGAAACTGGCTTAACTAGATTGCCACTGAAAAATAGTGTAGCTGATTTTGAAAAAGGGCCTATTGCCGCACCATTAAAACCTAAAGTTATAATCGCATGCGCGCCAGGAGTTAAAACTTGATTTTTAGTGTATTTAGGTGTAGTACAACCACAACCCACTATTACATTATCCAAGGTGATATTTGAATTACTAATATTTTGAACATCTACATTGTATTCAACAGGTTTGCCATTGGTGATTTTACCCATATCATAATTGTCATTCGTAAACTTCAAGTATTTAGAAATGTCATTTTCTGTGGGAGGCGTCGATTGTGCATTTAATGAGCATATTCCTAAAAAAAGGAACGATAGTAGTGTAAGTGTTTTCATATATTTAGTTATTTGCATTTTCAGATAATTTGTATAATTCAAAAATACTGATAATCCCCAGTTTTTTAAATATAACCTTCTTAATCGTGGATATTGTATTTGCTTTTAATGATAATGCTTTTGCAATTTCACTTGTTTTCATACCTTTTGCCAGCATATGATATACCTCTAGCTCTCTGGTTGCTAAGCTTACAATTGGATGATTTAATGTTTTATTACTCATAATTTTCAAATTATTTATTTAAAATAAATATGTAACTATACCTATTAACTACTTGTTCTTCTATATCTTTTCTTGCTTCACCACAATCTTTCAAAAGCTCTCGCTCTCCAACTTGCTTAATTATTGTAGTATTATTTGAATTAGCTAAAGATTTGAATATTCTTTTAGCACGGCGTAATGATAAATCTTCATTGTATTCTAAAGCCCCATTACAATCGGCAGCTGAAACAATTACTATCTTTTTGCCTTTTAAACTTTTAACCCGCTCAATTAATTTATAATAGTCATTTAAATCCTTTTTGATGATATAAACTTGATCAAATGGATGGTGCAATTCAACATAATCAGTTGTTAAGCTTTTTAGAGAATCTATTGTTCTTACAAATTGTTTAGATTGGTTAGCTAACTCTGCATTTCTTATCATCTCTTCTTTTAATTTAATTTCTTTTAATTCTTGTTCAGGAACTGGTAAATTTAATAATGCAATAGACTTATTGTATTCATCATTTGTTTTGATGTAATTGTCTGAGTTTACTTCAACTTCATGTTTATTCTCAAATTTATCAAATACTGCTATAACATACTTTTTATTGGGTCTTGTATTAAATGCATAGTTTGAATTCGCATCTAAATATGTACTATCCTCCAATATTTTCTTGCCATTGTCATCATATGAATACAAATACACTTTTGTCTTACCCATTGTTTTAGAATCAGTTAAAATTTGACCTGAAATTTTAACCAAGGCTTTTTTATAATTAAAAGCGAATATATCATCAGAGCCATTTCTGTTGGAGCTAAAATATCCGGCGTTATCATTCATATAAAATGCCAAATCATCAGTTGTACTGTTAATTGGATAACCTAAGTTCTTAACCACAAATTCATCCTTATCATTTGCCTCAACCCTATAAATATCCAATCCTCCTAAGCCTGGATGACCATTTGAACTAAAACAGAATAATCCATCATAAAATGTTGGAAAAAGTTCGTTCCCTTCCGTATTTACAGTTTGGCCTAAATTGTTGGTTGCTTTCCAAGAACCATCATTGTTTTTTTCAATGTAATATATATCAGTACCGCCCAGTCCAGTGGGTTCATCACTTACATAATACAGGCGCTTGC
>CAIYSA010000501.1 GCA_903928655.1 uncultured Bacteroidota bacterium | reverse complement strand
CACAAGCTAAAACCGATAGCCAATCTAGCATTCATTAATAATTCAGTGTCAGAAAGAATTTCTTTTGTGAAATTTGCAATTTGTGAAATTTCTTTTGCACAAACAAAACCCAAACCACCAATTTCTAATTCGCTAAAACAACCAAAATTATTTATTGGTATTGTAGTTGACCAAATGCGTCAAGATTATATTTATCGCTATTGGAATAAGTTTGGCAATGGAGGTTTTAAAAAATTAATTAATGAAGGTTTTTTTTATAAAAATGCTCATTTTAATTATGTACCAACTTATACTGGTCCCGGCCACGCAAGTATTTACACCGGCACAAGTCCTGCAACACATGGCATAATAGCAAATGATTGGTATGATAAAGAAACAAATTCAGTTGTTTATTGTACGGATGATAAAGATGCTAAAACAATTGGTTCGGAAAGCAAAGCAGGATTAATGTCTCCTAAAAAGCTTTTAACTACAACTATTGGTGATGAATTAAAAATTAATAGCAATCAACGTTCAAAAGTATTTGCCGTTTCATTAAAAGACAGAAGTTCTATTTTACCTGCCGGACATAGTGCTAATGGTGCTTTTTGGTTTGATGGAAGCGTTGGAAAATTTATTTCGAGTTCACATTACATGAAAACATTACCAACTTGGCTTAATGATTTTAATAATTTACACTTGCCAAAACAATATTTATCACAAGGCTGGAAAACATTATATCCTTTGAATACATATTTAGAAAGTATTAGTGATAATAATAATTATGAACAGGCTCCGAATAAAAAAGATACTGCAATATTTCCTTATAATTATAAATCACAACTTGATATTAATAATTTTGATATATTAAGAGCAACTCCATTCGGTAATACAATTACAAAAGATATTGCATTAGCATGTTTAAAAAGCGAGCAATTAGGAAAAGGAAATGAGACTGATATGTTATGTATTAGCTTTTCTTCAACCGATTATGTTGGCCATTCTTACGGGCCACGAAGTGTTGAAATTGAAGATGTTTATTTACGTTTAGATAAAGATTTAGAAGAGTTATTAAATTATATAGATGCCAATATTGGAAAACAAAATGTAGTTGTGTTTTTAACAGCAGATCATGGGGCTTGTGATGTACCAGCACATTTAATGGATATGAAAATTCCAGGAGGCTATATAAACGAAGCTGAATTATGTAAAACAATTAAAACATTTTGTTTTAATCAGTTTAAAGATAGTTTGGTAAGTGGGATGAAAAATCAGCAATTATTTTTAAATGAAACCAAAATGGCATTATTAAATTTAAATAAATTTTCAGTAGAGCATACTTTAGCAAATTATCTTTTATCAATTAAAGGTATTGCAGAAGCCTATCCTTCTGATGTTTTAAAATATGAAAATTATACGGAAGGTAGTTTTAAATCATTCATTCAAAAAGGATATAATCATGTAAGAAGTGGAAACGTTGCATTTTCGTATAATCCAGCTTGGATGGAATACCATAGTAAAGGAACCACGCATGGTGCATCTTATAGTTATGATACGCATGTTCCATTATTGTTTTATGGAATGAACATAAAGCAAGGTTCAACAGTAAATAAGGTAAACATTGTGGATATTGCTCCAACGGTTTCTATGATATTACATATTTCATTTCCTAACGGAACAACAGGCAAGCCTTTGTTTGAAATATTAGATAAATAGATTTTTACTTTTTACAAGTAAAAATTTAATCATTTATCATATCATGATTTTGCTCAAAAATCATAATTTTACCTAAAGCAATAATTAATCCACCAATTATTTGTTCAACAATTTGCCAAGCACAATCTGCTAAAATATAGGTAATATTAATATTTTTGGTAAAAGATATCCCTAAAACCGTAACAAATGAAAATAATAAAAATCCAATAAAAAATCCACTAGCAATACCTCTAAACATAGGAAAGAAAAAAAGTTTATTGAATAGTTTTGAATCATAAGTTCTATACAAAACAAAAGAAATAGCTAAGTAAACTAAAGCTGCTAAACCTAAAAATATAACCTTTGGAAAGGTTATGGAATTTAAATCATTGAGAAATACCCCATGCCAAATGTAAAACGCGCCATACATCACTATAGCAGAAAGTATCCAACTTAAAAAAAATCTAAAAGAATATAACACGATACAAATTTACCTTTTTTCTTTGTCAAAAAATCAAAAACTTTGCAAAATTATTGTTAGGAATTTGAGTTTAGTTTAATTAAATTTGATTTATGCGAATATTTGTTAAAAATTCACTTTTATTTATAATTATCATGTCTTTTTTTTCTTGCAAAAAAGAAACTTCATGGGATATTGATGCGGCAATACCAATTGCAAGAAGCCACCTTAATATTAGCAATTTTTTTGGTGATACTATCTTTAAAGAAGATGCTGCAGGTGTAGTTCATTTATCTTTTTCAAAGGAAATTCTTAATTTAACTATAGATAGTTTAGTTAAATTACCCGATACTACTGTAAATATTGGATACACTGCATTATTTAATGCTAGTTTAAACCCCGGCGATTTAATTTATTCAAATGCAGGAATGCCTTCAAACCAAGAAATTGCATTTGACGTTGCGAATGGTGTTCAATTAAATAAGGCAATTGTGAGATCAGGATTTTTAAAAATTGAATATTTTAATACCTACGCGCAACCATTAAATTTTGTATATGATATAAATTCGGCTAAGTTATGGGGAAATATTTTTCATGTAAATCAAACGATTGGAGGAGGATCTCTAACTAGTCCGGCAACGTTCACAAAATATTATTCTTTAAAAGATTACGATATAAATTTAACAGGAATTTCAATGAATAATGTAAACACCTTAGTTCAAACATATACTATAAAAACTGATTTATCAGGAGTATCAGATATATTAACGGCTGGCCATGGTTTAAGTATAAAATTATCATTTGTAGATATTATACCTGAATATGTTCAAGGATATTTTGGTCAACAAGATTTATCATTTGGCCCAGATTCTAGTTATTTTGGTTTATTGAACAATTTTAGCACTCAAAATTTCAAACTAACACAATCACATATTAATTTTTCAATTATTAATGAATTTGGAATTGAAATGAGTAGCACTATCAGTAATGTGAAATCAATTAAGGTAAATCCATATACTGCGGTTACGCTAAATACTGGAAGTTTATTGCAATCAATGAATATTAATAGAGCAGGGAAAACTAATGTGCCATCAAACCCTGTATTTCCTTATATAAAGCAGATTTTATTAAATAATACAAACACAAATTTAAATCCATTTTTAGAAAACATACCAAATTATTTGAGTTATACCGTTAAAGCAAAACTAAACCCACTTGGAAATATTTCTGCTGGTAATGATTTTGCATATTATGGACACGGCTTAAAAGTAATTGCAGATGTTGATATTCCTTTGGCATTGTCTGCAAATTATTTTGGTTT
>CAIYSA010000500.1 GCA_903928655.1 uncultured Bacteroidota bacterium | reverse complement strand
GATAATGAAAATTAAAAGAACAAAAAAATTTACTCTAAATTAACATAGAATGATTTTTTTGTAATAATTTAGTTTAGAATGATGATCTTAGACAGAAAACTATTTCTTTCTGAAGTAAAATGAAACAGAAACGCCAGTGAAATTGTAATGTTCTCTAAATTGATTTTCTAAAAAACGTTTGTATGCTTCTGCTAAGTATTGCGGGGAATTACAAAAGAATATAAAAGCACTTGTGTCATTAATTTGTGTTACATATTTTATTTTCACCACTCTACCTTTAATAGCAGGCGGTGGAAATTTTTCAATAAGAGGTAAAAAGAATTCGTTTAATTTACTTGTAGGTATTTTTGTTTTCTTATTTTGATACACTTCCATTGCAACCTCAATTACTCTCATAATCCGTTGCTTTTCCGTTACTGAGGTAAAAATGATTGGAACATCTCTAAATGGTGCTAATTTAGCTTTAATTGCTTCCTCAAAATGTTTGGTAGTCATTGTTTCCTTTTCAACCAAATCCCATTTATTTACAACAATTACCAATCCTTTGTGATTTGTACCTACTAAATGTATAATATTTAAATCTTGAGATTCGATACCTTGTGTGGCATCAATCATTAATACACAAACATCCGATGTTTCAATGGCTCTAATTGTTCGCATTACGCTATAAAACTCTAAGTCTTCGTGAACCTTAGCTTTTTTGCGCATTCCTGCAGTATCAATTAATAAAAAATCGTGACCAAATTTATTGTAACGACTATGTATTGTATCTCTAGTTGTGCCTGCAATTGGGGTAACTATATTTCTTTCTTCACCAAGTAAAGCATTTGTTAAGGATGATTTCCCAACATTTGGACGACCAACAATTGCAATTTTCGGCAAATGATCGCCAGGTATTGCGCCTGTATCTTCAGGAAATGATTTAACCAAAGCGTCAAGCATATCACCAGTTCCACTTCCACTGTTTGAAGAAATGCAATGAGGTTCGCCTAAACCTAATGCGTAAAATTCAGCAGCATAAGCGTTTCTATCCGCATTATCAACTTTATTTACAACAACCATTACAGGCTTTTTACTTTTTCTTACAACTTTAGCTACTTCTTTATCAAATTCAGTAATTCCTTCAGAAACGTCAACCAAAAATAATAATGAAGTACATTCATCAACCGCAATTTGAACTTGTTTGCGAATTTCTCCTTCAAACTCATCGTCACTTCCTTGTATGTATCCGCCTGTATCTACAACCGAAAATTCAACGCCATTCCACATTGCTTTTCCGTAATGTCTGTCACGCGTAACTCCAGCTATTTCATCAACAATGGCTTCACGTGTTTCAGTTAATCTATTAAATAAAGTTGATTTCCCTACATTTGGGCGACCTACAATGGCTACTATATTTGGCATAATTTTGCAAAGGTACTAAAATTAATCTAATAAATAATGCTGTTTGCTTATAGTACCAACTATTAACACAAATTAGTAAAAAAAATTATCTTTTTTATTCCAATTCAAACGAAATTGGTGTTATATTTAATTTATACTTTCTATCAAAATAAACATGCTTATGTATTCTAAATTAATCACACTTCTTTTAATTTTAATTTCTTTTTCTGCTTATTCGCAAGAGGACGAAGAAGGACCAAAAAAGTTTTGTCAAGAATTAGATAATAAAGAAGCGCTAAAATTATTTGAAAAAGCAACAGATAAGAAGAAATATAAGAAGCCCGAGCGATTAGAGTTTTTAAGAAAATGTTTGGCAAGTGAGCCAGAATTTGCTGAAGCGAATTTAGCAATGGGAAACGAAATTGTGGTTACTTGTAAATTAAACAACAAATCTTTTAGTCAAGCAATTCCTTATTTTTATAGAGCAATAGTAAGTTGTCCGCAAATACATTCAGAACCCTTTTATTTTATTGGATTTAATTATTATGAAGAAGCGAAAAATGATTCAGCTATAAAATATCTTGAAAAATTTATAAAATTTAAAGATGAAGATGATAAAAAATTCGCAAAAGATTACGAAGCAGAACTTTATCAGGCCAGAGAAATGGTTAAGTATGCTAAAAAGGAAGGTGAACTAAAAAAGAAAATTGTTCCATTTGATCCGAAAGTTGTTTTAGGTGTTTCTACAATTAGAGATGAGTATTTAGCTTATATTTCGCCTGATGATAAATTTTGTTTTTTTACGCGAAAAATTCCGGTTGAAAGTAAAAGCACCGTTTATGCTTCGGATAAACAACAAGAAGTTTTTATGGTAGCTGAACGTGATAAAACTGGAAAATTTAATGTTGGTGAATTAATGCCTTATCCGTTTAACGAAACAAGTGATGGACAAGGAGGATGTTCAATATCGATTGATAATAAAAAAATATATTTTTCAATGACTCGTAATGAAGGAGGCGCTCAGCAAAATTGTGATATTTATGTTTCTGAAAATATTAATGATGAATGGCGGCCAATAAAAAAATTAAGTGCTAATGTTAATCATCCAATATATTGGGATTCTCAACCAACTGTAAGTGCTGATGGAAATACAATATATTTTGCAAGTGATAGGCCAGGCGGATATGGTGGAATAGATATTTATACAACTCAAAGAGATGTGAAAACTAACGAATGGGGAATTCCAAAAAATGCTGGCCCTAAAGTGAATACTGGAGGTGATGAAAAAACACCTTTTATTCACTCAGACAGTGAAACTTTATATTTTAGCAGTAATGGTCATTTTGGTTTTGGTGGCTATGATATTTTTTATATCCGTAAAAATGAAAAAAAAGAATGGATAGATCCTGAGAATATTGGAAGCCCTATAAATACCGAAGCAGACGACACTGGTTTTTTTGTGAGTAGAGATAGTAAAACAGGCTATTTCTTTTCGTTTGATGAAGGTAAGATGAGAGGGAAAGGAGTAGGACGTTATGATTTATATTCGTTTGATTTATATAAGGAAGCTCGACCACAAGAGGTTGTTTTTTTTAGCGGGGAAATAAAAGACAAAGTTGGAAATGTGATAGAAGGAGGAAGAGTTGAAATTACAAATACTGTAACTAAAGAAAAATCTTTAGCCTTATTAGATTCATCTTCAGGTAAATTTATGGTTGCCTTAAATGTTAAAGTAAAAGATGATTTATTGATTACAATAAAAAAGAATGATTACGCCTTTAGTTCTAAAGTTGTTAGCGCAAAAGAAATAATTGAAGAGGCTGCAAAGTCAGTTATCGAAGTTCCTAAACCAATAAAAATTGAAATTAACGAGGCAACTGCTGGAAGTTCTTTTGTAATAAATAATGTTTTTTATAACACTAATTCGGCAGATTTAAAGAAGGAATCTTTTGTAGTTTTAGAATCATTTATTGAATTTTTAAAAGATAATCCAACTATTCATATTGAAATACAAGGGCATACAGATAACGCTGGTGCAATTGCTGGAAATCAGGCATTATCTGCAAATAGAGCATACACTATAAAAGCATATTTAGAAGAAAATGGTATTGAAGGAAAGCGAATTTCTGCAAAAGGATATGGTTCAAGTAAACCAATTGCTGATAATCAAAGTGAAGAAGGTAAGGCAAAGAATAGAAGAACGGAATTTTTAATTACACAAAAATAATTTATATTTATAACATGAAAAAAATAATTTTAATAGCATCAGTATTTATAGTTGTAAACTTAAATGCTCAAAAAAGTTTTGAGAAAAAAACAAATGTAATTGGGTTTGGTTTAGATTTAGGTGTCTACAATTACGTTTCAACTATTGGGTCTTCAAATTCGGCAAGTACTAGTAATGCCGCCAATAAAATGTTGAGTTTACAATACGAACGTGGCATTTTAAATTGGTTAGGATTTGGTGCTAAAGTACAATTATCTGATTATTTTACAGAAAAAGATGCTATTACAGGAGCAAAACCATCTGTAAAAGCTATAGATGCTATAGTTTTAGTAAATGTCCATTTTATTAGATCAAAACATGTTGATATGTTAGCGGGATTTAATGTTGGTTATTCTCATTTAAATTGGGAAGCAAAAGATGCAAATATTTCATCAGCAAATGGTGGAGGTATGGCTTTAGATTTTCATATTCAGCCACGTTTTTATTTTGGAAACCACGTTGGTATGTTTATTAATCTGGCTTATGTAAATTATAATTATCAAAATATGGATTTTACAAACACAACAAGTAAGGTAAATGACATTTTAGATTTACAAGGTGGTGGAGTAAATTTTGGTTTTGGTTTACAAGGAAAGTTTTAAGAATAAAAAATCGTATTCTTTGTGAAAAAGAATATACCTTTGTTTAAAATTTAATAATTAAAAAAGACTAATATGTACCCAGAAGCACTAGTATTACCAATGAAAGCAGAACTTGTAAGTGCAGGTTTTGAAGATATAACAACTCCAACTCAAGTTGATGAAGTTTTGAAAAATGAAGGAACTGTTTTAATGGTTCTTAATTCAGTTTGTGGTTGTGCTGCAGGTGCATGCCGACCAGGTGTAAAAATGAGTTTAGAAAATGCAAAAAAACCGACAAAATTAACAACCGTATTTGCAGGTTTTGATACTGATGCTGTAAATCAAGCTCGTCAGCATTTTGCTCCTTATCCGCCATCATCGCCATGTATTGCGTTATTTAAAAATGGAGAATTAGTTCATTTTGTTGAACGTCACAATATTGAAGGAAGAACAGCAGCTATGATTTCAGAACACCTTAAAATGGTTTATGACGAGTTTTGCTAAACTTTGATTACAAACATTTCACTTTTAAAAAGTATTAAAAACTAAAAGCCTTCTTATAAGGCTTTTTTTTATTTTTAGAGTATGGAAATCATTTCTAATTTTTCGTTAAAAGCACTTAACACATTTGGTATCGAATCATTTGCAAAACTTTTTGTAAAGGTAAATTCAATTCAGCAAATTAATGAATTACTAGATCGTAATGAATTTAAAAACAATCATCATTTAATTTTAGGAGGTGGAAGTAATTTATTACTTACTAAAAATGTTGATGGCTTAGTTATAAAAAATGAATTGCTTGGTATTGAATTAATAAATGAAAACGAAAGTAGTGTATTTGTAAAGTGTGCTGCTGGGGTTGTTTGGCATGAATTTGTAATGTGGTGCATTGATAAAAATTTTGGTGGTATCGAAAACTTAGCATTAATACCTGGTTGCACTGGAGCAAGTCCGATGCAAAATATTGGTGCTTATGGAGTTGAAATAAAAGATACTTTTTACGAATTAGAAGCGATAGAATTAGCAACAGGAAATCTGAAAAAATTTACAAAATCGGATTGTGAATTTGGTTACAGAGAAAGTGTATTTAAACGACAATTTAAAAATCAATTTATTATTACATCTGTTACATTTCAATTATCAAAACAGCCAAACTTTCATATTGAATATGGAGCTATTAAGCAAGAATTAGATTTAATGAATGTGAGCGAACTTAATATTAAAGCAATTGCACAAGCTGTAATAAATATTAGAAGTAGTAAATTACCAAATCCAAAAGAAATTGGAAATGCAGGTAGTTTTTTCAAAAATCCGGAGGTATCTGAAATTGAATTTCAGCGATTAAAAATTGAATTTCCAAATATTGTAGCGTATCCTTTAGAAAACAAAAATTATAAATTAGCAGCTGGTTGGTTAATCGAACAAAGTGGATTAAAGGGTTATAGAGCAGGAGATGCTGGAGTACACAAATTACAAGCGCTTGTATTAGTAAATTATGGAAGTGCTACAGGTAATCAAATTTTTGATTTATCATCTCAAGTTTTACAAACTGTAAAACAAAAGTTTGGATTAGACCTTGAAAGAGAAGTAAATATTATTTAACCTTTATTTAAACTATTCTCCATTTAATTTTGATATCTTTACAATTCTATTTTAACAGGAGAGGTGTCAGAGTGGCCGAACGTGCAAGCTTGGAAAGTTTGTGTACCGCAAGGTACCGCGAGTTCGAATCTCGCCCTCTCCGCTATATTAAATTAATTTAGAATTGTAATAGCTTTTTATTTAAAACTAATAATATATAGCTCTTCTAACTTCAGAAATATATTTAGAGAAGCGAATTACTTGACGAGTATACCCGTATTCATTATCATACCAAATATACAATACAATACTTTTTTTATCAGGAGAAATTATTGTGGCATTACTGTCATAAACAGAAGGGCAAGGATTACCGATAATATCAGAAGATACTAATTCGTTACTAAATGCAAACTGAATTTGTTCAACTAAAGCACCGTTTAATGCATAATTACGAACTATTTCATTTACTTCTTCAAGAGTAACTTCTTTATTTATATTTAAATTTAAAATTGCTAACGAAACATTTGGTGTTGGTACTCTAACCGAATTTGCAGTAAATTTCCCGGAAAGATGAGGTAGTACTTTTTTCAAAGCACTTTCAGCACCTGTTTCTGTAATTACCATATTTAAAGCAGCTGAGCGACCGCGACGAGATTTTTTGTGATAATTATCTAATAAATTTTGATCATTTGTATAAGAGTGAACTGTTTCAATATGACCTTTTTGAATACCTATTTCTTTATCAATAATATAAAGAATTGGCATAATTGCATTAGTAGTGCAAGATGCCGCTGAAAATATTTTTTGAGTTTTTAAATCAACAGTTTCGTGGTTAATACCATGCACTACATTAGGAACATTGCCCGATGCAGGAGCAGTTAATAAAACTTTTTCAATTCCTTTTGCTTTTAAATGACGACTTAATTCTACATCATCCCTGTAAACACCTGTATTATCTATTAATAAAGCATTGTCAATTCCATACATTGTGTAATCTACGTCTTCAGGATTTTTCGCATCTATCATATGCACAGTATGTCCATTAATGATTAGTGCTTTATTTTCTAAATCCTCAATAACAGTTCCTGGAAAATTTCCATGAACAGAATCTGTACGCAATAAATCTGCACGCTTAATAATATCAATATCACTATTACCACGAGTTACAATTGCACGAAGGCGAAGTTGTTCGCCTTTACCAGCTTGTGAAATTATTTCACGAGCAGCTAAACGACCAATTCTACCAAAACCAAATAACACAACATCTTTTGGTGTGTGGGTTGTAGTTACATTAATTAAATTTTTTAATTTGTCATTAATAAACTCGTTTGCAGTTTTATAATTTGTTTTTTCTTGTTGATATTCAAAAGCTAATTTTCCAATATCAATACGCGATGGGCAAACGTTAGTATTTAAAATAATACTTGCTAATAATGAAGTATCATTTACTGAAATTGATTTTTTAACAATGTTTTTTGCATATTGGTGCAAGCTCATTATTTCACTCGCACTTCTATCAACTAATTGATTTCTAAATAAAATTAATTCAATCGATCTTTCAAACCAAAGTTTTCCAATTGTTCCTATTAAATCAATTGCTGCTTTTTCTTGGTTAATCCAATCGTTTAATTGGTTTTCATAAGCTTTATTTGCGTTTTCCTGAATACTCATTTCTATATTTTTTTATTACTATTTTTATTCAATTTTTATTTATTAATTATCGTCGTTACCATAATCTTCTGGTATTTCATTGTCATCATCATTGTTGTCCGAATCTTCTTCAGATCCAAATCCATCATCACTTTGTTCAGTGTCTTCGCCTTCTTCAGCTTCTAAATGATTTAAATCTCCTTCATCAATCCCATTTGTATCGTTTTTAATAGCTTGGTAAATTTCACTTTCATCAGCCACTTCAGGATCGTTTAGCATTGATTCAATAAGTTGGTCAGCGGTTAGCTCTTCTTTTGCCATTGCTGATTGCTTATATTGTTTTGGTGCTGTACCTAGTGTTTTTACACAAACGGGATAAGTAACTTTTGTGTTTTCTTCTAATATTTTCATTAGTTCAATACAAAATGACCACTTAACATTTGGATCAAAAACATACATAAATCTTTGACGAGGATTGTCGATGTATTTTGCGATTTTTGTTGTAGACATTAATCTTTTTGGTGCAACATTTTTTTTAATTTCTTCCGCGTCCAAGTCAATATCCTCTTTTCTAAGCGTTACTTCTTGATCTTTTCTCCAATAATCATCACTTACAAAAAATGAGGACGCATGTTTTTTATCAAAATTAAATGAATCTTGTATACAATTATGAAAATCTTCAAATGTTTGTCCTGATAAAATTTCGATTTCTCTATAAATATCTTCGTTATCTTCTATAAATATTTTAAACTTATAAACTGCCATATTTTTTGATGTTATTTTATTTTTTTTACAATTGCGTTGTTTAATTCAAAGTCAACTTCCCATTCATTATTAAATATTTTTGGTAAGTAACGTTTATATAATGTTAAGCGCGAATTTCCTTTAATTTTATTTCGGAATGAATTATTAAAATGATTTTCTTCATCGTCCCTGTCAATGGCATTGAATTCATAAATATTCACTTTTAAATGTTGTTGAATAAAATCTTTTACAATTTCCACAATTGTATTCATTACTTTATATACTTCACCTCGGTTTGTGGTCACATATTCTTCACCTTCAAATTCTTCATTTATTACTCCAAATACAATTGTAGAATGTAATATATTATCTTGCCTTCTTCCAAATCTTACCTCATAACGCAAACCAGAAGTTGTGTTGAAATAATATACTCCAGCACTTCTAATTGGGGGAAACTCAATGTTAAATATGGCATTCGATTCTAACAATTAATTAATTTAAAATAGCATTAGTTTGTTTTTTAAATCTATCTGCTAAAATTAAATCTTTACTTCCTGTTGAATAGTCGTAAAATCCTTTAGCTGATTTTACTCCTAAGTGACCCGCAGCAACCATATTAACTAATAATGGACAAGGCGCATATTTAGGATTCCCAAAACCATCATGCAAAACTTTTAAAATATTTAAACAAACATCTAATCCAATAAAATCAGCTAATTGCAAAGGTCCCATTGGATGAGCCATTCCAAGTTTCATAACAGTATCAATTTCTTCAACACCAGCCACACCTTCATAAAGCGTAATAATTGCTTCATTAATCATTGGCATTAATATTTTATTTGCAACAAAACCTGGGTAATCATTTACTTCAGTAGGAACTTTATTTAATTTTTTCGCAGTTGCCATTACTAATTCGCAAACTTCATTACTAGTAGAATAACCTCTAATAACTTCAATTAATTTCATTACAGGAACTGGATTCATAAAATGCATTCCAATAACTTTATCTGCACGTTTAGTTACTGCTGCAATTTGAGTAATTGATATCGATGAGGTATTACTTGCTAGTATCGTATTTACTGGACAAAGTTCATCTAATTGTTTGAAAATTGATAATTTCACATTTACATTTTCACTAGCAGCTTCTACAACCAAATCAGCAGTTTTTACACCGTCTTCAAGTTTTGTAAAGGTTGTAATATTATTTAATGTATTTGTTTTTTCGGCTTCAGTTAACGATCCTTTAGAAACTTGACTGTCTAAATTTTTTGAGATAGTAGCTAAAGCTTTTTGTAATGCCACATCATTAATATCTACCAAACTTACTTTATATCCAAATTGAGCAAAAACATGGGCAATTCCATTCCCCATTGTACCACTTCCAATAACTGTTATATTTTGCATATGTATTTATATTATTTGAAGTGTAAAACTAGTTTCTATGAAGCAGAAATACAAAAAGAGTTTTAAACGATTTTTTTTAAATTGTGAATATTATTATTATGATATTTTCTGATGGATTTCTTTATTTTTAAGTTAAACCTTATATATTTGTGTAAAAATTAAATAATTATGAATTTTCCATCAGATTTAAAGTACACAAAAGACCACGAATGGGTTCGTGTTGAAGGCAATGTTGCAACAATTGGAATTACTGATTTTGCTCAGAAAGAATTAGGTGATATCGTTTATGTTGACGTTACTACGCTTGACGAAACTGTAGCTAAAGAAGAAATTTTTGGATCGGTTGAAGCAGTTAAAACTGTTTCTGATTTATTTATGCCAATTACAGGAAAGGTTTTGGAAATCAATAAAGATATTGATGCAGCGCCGGAATCTGTTAACACTGATCCATACGGAAAAGGATGGATGATAAAAATCAGTATTGATAATGAAGCAGAATTAGCAGAATTATTATCTGCAGATGCCTACAAAACATTAATAGGAGCTTAATTTAATTAACAATTATATAAAACCTTCTGCATTATTGTAGGAGGTTTTTTTTATTTTATGACACACTATATTCTTAAAAAATCACTTTGGTTTTCAATTATTTGGACACTTGTCATTTTTATTTTATGCTGTACTCCAGGAAAATATATTCCAACTTCAAATTGGCTTGAATTATTAAGTTTTGATAAGTTTGTGCATGCATCTATCTTTTTTGTTTTATGCACCTTATGGTTTTCAGTTATTATTTCAAAAAAGAAGATAAATAGCAAATATATAGGTGCTATTTTAATTGGCTGTGTAGGTTATGGAGGTTTATTAGAAATTATGCAAGCAACAATTTTTAGCCAAAGAAGCGGAGATTGGTTAGATTTTATTGCGAATTCGTTTGGATGCCTTTTAGCTTTATGGTTTTTTTGGAAAAAGAAATTATTTCAAATTAAAGACAATAATCTTATTTTGTGAGTAATTTGTAAATAGCTTTTTGCAAATAATACGTACTTTCGTTGTTAAAAAAAATATCCATGTCAACTACTATCGAACATATTAAATGTCTAATTATCGGGTCAGGGCCTGCAGGATATACTGCAGCAATTTATGCAGCAAGAGCAGACTTGAAACCTATTGTTTATACAGGATTAACACCTGGTGGACAACTTACAGAAACCACAGAAGTTGATAATTTTCCAGGATACCCAAAAGGTATTACAGGACCTGAATTAATGGAAGATTTAAAAGCACAAGCCGAACGTTTTGGTACCGAAGTAAGATTTGGTTTGGCAACAAAGGCTGATTTAACAACAAATCCTAAACGAATTTGGATTGATGAAACAACAGAAATAACTGCTGATACTGTAATTATTTCAACTGGTGCATCGGCAAAATGGTTGGGTTTAGAAAACGAAACTCGTTTGCGTTTAAATGCAGGTGGTGTTTCTGCATGTGCAGTTTGTGATGGCTTTTTTTACAAAGGACAAGATGTAGTAATTGTAGGTGCTGGAGATACTGCTGCAGAAGAAGCTACTTATTTATCAAAACTTTGTAATAAAGTTTATATGATTGTGCGTAAAGGCGAAATGCGAGCTAGTAAAGCCATGCAAAACCGAGTAATTAATACGCCAAATATTGAATTAATTTATAATTCTGAAACGCTTGACATACTTGGAAAAGATGGTGTTGAAGCAGTAATTGTAAAAAATACATCAACTCAAATAGAAAGAACATTAAAAGTTTCTGGTTTTTTTGTAGCAATTGGTCATAAACCAAATACGGATATTTTTGCTGGACAAATTGATATGGATGAACTTGGTTATATTGATATAATTCCAGGTTCAACAAAAACAAAATTAAAAGGAGTTTTTGCCGTTGGAGATTGTGCAGATAAAACATACAGACAAGCAGTTACTGCTGCCGGTAGCGGTTGTATGGGAGCTTTAGATGCAGAGCGATATTTAGCAGCTGAAGGAATTCATTAAAATAAACACTTAATATATTTTCCGAAAAGTACAAGCTATGAATTTGCGCAGACAAATTTTTATTTTTATTCTATTACTTTCATTTTTTAATGGAGTATGTCAGCGCTTTGCTAATCAAGTGCCACAAGCTAAGCGTTACACACCTCAAGAAATAACAGACCCAGAATACGGAATAGTAATTTATAATAAAATGTGTGCAATTATTGGGGGAGACTCAATGAGATATTCAAAAGATGGCTATAATGTTCAAGGTTGGATGGAAGATTTTTATGTTAGTGGAAAAACGCTTCATAAAGGGTTTTATGTTGATGGATATATAAAAATTTTTAAAAATTATTATGAAAATGGTCAGATTGAGAGAACGTTTTCGAGTACAGATCCACGACATAGTAAAATAGAAATTTTTTATGATGATGGAAAGCTTAAATCAAAAATTGAATATTTTGATGGTAATCCTCAAAATCAATATGATTTTTTTAAAAATGGAAATCCAGAATATATCGAAGAAAATGATAAAGATATTGAGTATTTGTATAAGCGAAATTCTTTTTTTGAAACTGGAAATCCTGAGTCGATTTTTGAAATGCTAGATAAAAAAACAAAAAAATACATTAAAAAAGAGTTCACTGAAAACGGAAAACTAAAAGAAGAAGGAACTATGATTTTCCGAAAAGATTTAAGGGATTATCAAAAGGATGGCGTTTGGAATTATTATGATACTAATGGTAAAATTTTAAAAACCGAAAATTATTATAAAGGCGAATTACTATTGTAAATATTTCTAGCAATTTTTTAAGATGAAATTTTTTATACTTTGTTAAGAATATGATTGGCAATTGGATAATTGCCAAAAAATAATTTTTAAATGAGCTTTTTTATTATTAATTAGGATTATTTTTTAAATTAGTAAACTC